>JAHRWO010000086.1 GCA_019105125.1 Flavobacterium sp. | reverse complement strand
GATACAACTAAGCTTGATATCAAGAAGTATTTAATACACTCCTTACTAAATGGTATTTATGGTAGTTCTCAAGATCAATTGATTGCATTTTTGAGAAATGCATTCCGTGCACAATCAAAAGATGAAAATGGTAAAATAATATTCAAACTAAAAAGCAATCATTTTTCTTTTGAGGAAATTTTAAAATTTGAACTTCCTTCACGAAAATCTCTATACATAACAGAAATTGAATTAGACAATTTTATGTCATACCGAAAGGGTGCTTCATCATTCTTTGTTTTATCATTACTATACCCTAACTTAAAATACAAAGAGGTTCAATTTCATCAAGATCACATACACCCAGCATCTAAATTTGATGTTGACAATTTTAACAAAATAGGACTATCTAAAGAAATGCAAGATGAATGGTTAAAACTTAGGGATACAGTTCCTAATTTACAGCTTTTAGAGGGAAGACAAAATGAATCAAAGAATGCAACTGCATTTAAAGTTTGGCTAGATAAAAAAGATGAATCAGTAAGGACTTATTTTAAAATTAGCAATTTTATACCCGAGGACATCAGTTTAGATTTCTTAGACTTTCTTGAGTTTTACGAAAAAAGAAAGTCAGTATTAATAGAAGAGCTCAAAAAAGTACTAGCTATAAACAATAACGCCCAATTAACAAACCAAGAATATTTAGAAAAAGAAACAATTGCAGACGAGGACTAAAACAGTAAAAACACAACTGGCATCAGCTGTTTTGTAATAAGGAGGGGGTACTACTAAATTGTAAATTTTATCTCGTATCAAACTTTGTGCTAGGTTGACAGTTTAGTGCTTCCAAATCCGCTTACCAAAACGTTGGTAGTAATTTTACCGAAAAAAAAGGAAAATAAAATATGAAATTAAAAATTCAACTTTACATATTATCATTGTGGCTATTGTTTATTTTATTATTTATCAATAAAGTAAAAATCCCTCTTTGCTTTTTTGATTGTGAATTTGTAGGCTGGAAGAAACTGCTTTTAGACAACATAATTCCAACTATTTCAATAGTTATTGTTGTTCTTGGATTTATATTTTATTTCAGATTTAAATATATTGTAAGCGGTAATAAATCTTTACCAGAAAAAGTAACAAATATTGAAAATATAAATTGGGAACATTTAACATTCTTAGTAACTTATGTTATTCCACTTTTAAGTTTTGATCTAGATTTTAACTTAGATGAAGATAGAAATAGTCTAATGTTCTTTTTAGTCTTAATAATTATTGGATTGATTTATGTTAAAACAAATATGTTTTATACAAATCCAACTCTTGCAATTTTAGGATACCACATTTATAAAATTTCTACAACGAAAAGGAATAACGTTATATTCATTTCAAGAGATATAATTTCTGAAAATGATTGGATTGAATATAAATTATTAAGTGATAACATTTACATAGCAAATAAATCTAAACCAAATGAATTTACAAGAACTTAGAGATCAATTGAGTATTATAAATGATGAAGTTAATCCTATTGGAATAAATGTTCATCTTATTAAAAAAAATGATGATGAAACAGAAACAATTTTAAAAGCTGATATTTCGGTTGAGCTAGCTGATGAATTAAAAGAAATTTTCAGAGCTACAATAAATAATAAATTCTTCGATAATCAAGAATTAGTTTTAAGAGAAATCTCAAGTTCAATTGAAACTTTTAATTCAATTTTCTACTATGATTTGGAAGAGTTTCCAGAGAAATTAGCATCAGCTAACAATTTTGACCCATTCTCCGAGTATGAAGATTTTTCTTTTAACAATGACGATATAGAAAGTATAAAAGCTATATTAATAACTGTTGGGAATGTTGAAAATCATTTTACAATTTACAAGCACGTTTATCCTGTTACAATTGTAAGACAAGATAGAATGCTTGGCTTTCTTCCTATTGGAGATAGATTTGAAAAACTAAGTTCAAACATTTTGCAAATCAACAACTCAATAGATTTCCTTTTCGCAAACGATAATTTATTTGTAAACAATATTAAAACATTATCATCGGCTTATGGTTATAATGAAATTATAAAAAATCAGGCAAGACAAAATATAACGTTAATTCAAGATTTAGATTTAATAGCCAACATTGGTGAATTAACCGCTTTCGTTAATAATATAAAATATGCAAAACGAGTTCTGCGAATAAATGCAAATTCTCCTGTGTTACAATTAGCAAAATTGAGAGTTATAGAGTTTATAACAAATCATCCTAAACTAAGTACAAAAATTAGACTGAATGCAACTAATGACAGAATTATGCTTGATACTGACATATCAAAAATAATTACAATCGGTATATTAAATGATGACTATCTGAAATCTAACTTAACCGATCTTGATTATGAAAGTGAAAACAAATCCGAAATAGAAGAAGATTAAAGAAACTACCACCAACAGACGAAAACAATGCAGAATCTTCAAAATTCATGGAAAAATTAAACGCATTAATTCCAGATTTGTTTAAATATTAAAACAAATGATCAGAACAAAGAATCAAATTAAAATTCACTTTAAATTTTAAGATTTACAATCGTTTATTTTTATCTGAAAATTATAAAAAAATGAACAAATTTATTACTGGTGAAAACCTTGAAAATGCAGTTTATGAAATAATATGGGAGGCAAAAAAAAACCTTATAATTGTTTCTCCATTTATAAAACTTGATGACTATTTCAAAAGATTATTTAATAATCATATCAACAACCCAAAATTACATATATTAATTGTATTTGGTAAAAATGAAAACGAAAAAAACAAAAGTTTAAGTAATGAAGATTTTAACTATTTTAAAAAATTTCTCAATATAAGTATTGTTTATGTTCCTAATTTACATGCTAAATACTACGGAAATGAGAAAAAAGGAGTAATTACATCTATAAACTTATACGATTATTCTTTTAAAAATAATATAGAATTTGGTGTTTACTCTGAACTTAATCTTTTAAGTAAATATAGAAAGAATGCCGATAATGACGCATGGCAAACATGCTATAATCTTGCAGAAAAAAGTGAAGCAATTTTTATTAAACGACCTGTATACGAAAAGAAAATACTCAGTCCTATTTTAGGAAAAAATTATGTGAAATCGGACATTTTACATGACATTACGTCAATCTTTTTTTCTTCATTTGATAGTATCACACAATATCAAATAAAAACTTTGAATGATTTTGATTCTGAATTAGATTTAGGATCAATGACTAAATTAAGACCATATAGAGAAGTGATTGAAATACAAACAATTGGATATTGCATAAGAACTGGTGATAAAATTGCATATAATCCAAACAAGCCATATTCAAATAAATCATACAGAAGTTGGGCATCCTTTAGAAACGAAAACTATCCAGAAAATTTTTGTCATAAAACAGGTAAACGTTCAAACGGAAAAACATCAATGAAAAAACCAATACTCTAAATAGTTAATAGTATTATAATCAAAATCATGGACACCAAAGCTGAACAATATTATCCGACCTACACTTTCAAACCTGAAAATCGGGATGTTGTCTTATTGGAATTTGAAGAAGCTCAAAAAATAGCAAACAGTCAAACAAAAGTTTATGGACAAGTAACCAATATACTTTTAGCTGTTATAACTGTTTTAATTCCATTATTCTTTAGTCAAGAAAAAGAAACTAATCAAACATTTAATATAATAAAAGAAAATGCATTATTCTTTTCAACTATTATTTTTTTATTTGGTGCATTGTTGTTGCGTTATTTTGTAGACTTACAAAAACAAATAACAATCAACGGAAGAAAATTAGTTACACTCAGAACAATGCTGGGTTTAGATTACGGTCATATACATTTAACGCTTCCTAATTGGCGTGTTGAGGGCGCTACAAATCCTTTTACAATAAAATATTTCAACGGATGGCTAATGTTTCAAAGCATGCCCTTTTGGGTTCTAACCATTGGAGTAAATGCTATTTGGTGGTTAACTACTAAGGATAGAAATGTACATTCAATTTCAATAAATGATATGCCCCTATTTACAATATCTTGGCTAACAGGCAATGTAATTATCACAATAACTTATTTACTGGTTTTTAGACGAAACTTAAATGATACACACGAAACAAGCTTTCTTAACATTGGAAGATTTATTGCTAGTCTTATACGTTTTAAACTAGTCGAAAATTTTGAATACACAATTTATAGAGCAAAACTCGAAGTTTTTGAAATGTCTCGTTTAAATGTAAACTTCGAAAACTTAAAATCTATACTTATAGACATTGAAGATAAATGTTTTTACACCAATAAAGGAGTTTCTATTAAAGCACTTCTTAGAGGTGCAATTAGTCAAATTAAATATTTAAAAAAAGTATTTCACCTCATTGAAAGTGGTGGTTCAACAATAACTATGCAATTAGCCAGGACATTATTTATACCTTCAAATCAAAACAAATACATAAGAAAAATATTTGAAATTTGGATTGCAATTTGGTTAAATAGAAAATTTACAAAACAAGAGATTTTAAACTTATATATAGTTTCTGTTCGCTATGATTATGCGGTAATGGGGTTATCAAAAGCAATTAAACATTTTTATGGAAACATAAATAAAAAAATATTAACTCCTGAAGAAAGCTTTGTTTTAGTTGAAAGACTTTCAAATGTTACAGGTACTCATAAACAAGAAAGAATTAACTATTTAATTAACAAGTCAACCGTTGAATTGGACCTATCTAAAATCAATCGCATTTATCAAACCTTAAAAGAACAAAAAAAAATTAAATAGCTTTCCACCGCGATACAAGGTATAATTATTAAGTTTGATGTAGGAGATTTTATTTTAAATTATAATATTTGTTGAGTAAAAACATTCTATTTAACATAAATAATAAAATACTCAATTCGGGAATATTAGTATTCAATTCGGGAATTGCAATAAATACTATTTTTTTTAACACTTTTACTCTTTTAGATTTGTCAAACAACCAAATCTAAAACTGAAATGAAAAACTTCACAAATAGACTATTAATTGAATTAGAAAATCAATTAGAAGAAACCCAAACTATTGAAGATGATCCAATAAAAAAATTAGAAGTGGCTATTGAGTATGTTGTCATTTCATTAGAAAAATTAAAAGCATTTTTTAAAAATTATAACCTAAATAATAAACAAGATGAAATCTATTTCTTTAAAGAAATCAAACCACAATTTACAAGTAAATTAATTTACTATAATGAGATTTACAATATTGAAATAAATAAACCCATAGGTGATGAAAAAAGAATAAAAAAATACTATTCTAAAGAAATAAAAAAACTTAAAAACTTTTTTACAAAAAATAAAGAGTTCTACAAATATTACAGAACAAAAAACACCTGCCTTGATAAAAAATATTTCTTAAGAAAAAAATACGATATAAAACTCACATTGGAAAGTTATTACTTCCAATCAGATCCAGTCTTTTCTACCACACACGATTACTTGATCGCTAAACTTATAGCAAACGAAAAAATCATTATTTTTCTTGAAAACAAACTAAATAACCAAATAGCAAATACTACCAAAAAAAATGATAAAAACATTTTGAAATGGACTGGAACAAAAGTGGCATTAGTTGAACTCGTATATGCATTACATAACGAAAAAATCATCAACAATGGAAATATAAGTTTAAATGAATGTATAAAAGCAGTTGAAAATTTTTTCAATACCGAAATAAAACAACATAATCGAATCTTCCTTGAAATAAGAAATCGAAAAACAATTGATAAAACAAACTTCATAAATTCTCTTCAAGTCAATCTAAATAATAAAATAAATCAATTAGATGAATAATATAAACTGTAGACAAAAGCAGTCTAAAAAAATACTCTAATTAAAGATATACCTCTTTAGACTGCTTATTTAATTGTTAATTAGTCAAAATTCCACATACTAATGAAGATGTTAATCCATTTTCAATTCCATTTGAAGAACCAACAATATTACCTAATAAATTAGTTATTAAAGAGTCCCAATCAGGATCTGAGTTCCTCTTAGGTCTACGTTTACTCTCATAAGCACTAAATCGAGCAATTGAAGTCGTACTTAAAATGATAGCTTTGTCTGATGCTAATAAATCGTCAGAATTTATAATTTGATCCTCAAAAAGAATTATATAGTCTAAAATTGGACCACTCTCAATGTTCTTGTCAAAATGAAAATTAAAATCAATAAGAAAGGTTTTCATCTTATTTTTGGCAATATTCGAAAGAGAAGAATTTGCTAAGAAAGTGTCAATACATAAAGTCTCACAAGCCAATAGATTTGAGACTGCAGTTACTCCTTGAAAAGAATAAGGAGCAGTAAAATGACTTTTGAAACTACCATTTTGATTGGCTAATGTTTCCACTTTTGTAATAACATTTGAAAGTGTTAAAGAATCGTTTTTCTGTGCATAAAATTCTAAATAAAGCTCATAATGTAATTGACCTACATAATCATAAGAATTAGCTGGGTTAAAAGGCATAGCTGAGTCGTTACTGGAAATTTTATTAGTATTCAATAAATTAGATTGAGTTGAATTTAACATATCAACTTCTGAAGTTTCACTGCAAGAAAATAATAAGAAAATAGATAGAATGCATAAATAAAATAATTTCATGATGTTTAATTTTTTGATAATACTGATTACTTGTTTTCATCAGTTCATCTTGCCCGGGTAAGCTGAACTAGGTTGGATGTATAGCTTATAAATCCTCTTGAATTCGAGACAAAACTATCCTACAATTTCAGCCTCCGCAAACCATGATAAGTGCAATTCACGAATTAAACAACTTAAATTCCCGAATTAAACAATTCAAAAAAGTTATTTTTATTATGCACTTTAATCGATTGTTTTATTTATTGTTAATTTTTTTGAATTAAATTTGCTAGTAAAAGCCTACAAATCTTACTAATCTATACTAATTAAGATTAAACAACACTAACAATGTAAAATGAAAAAAATAATAGCTTTTTTTTGTGTAATAACTAATTGTGTCTTTTTACAAGCAAATCCTCTTTCAGACAGTATAATTAACAATTTGTGTAAAAGTGATTATGAATATTTAAAAGAAAAAGTCGGAGAAAACAAGAAAAATATCAACTTCAAAAAAGCATGGCTTTTAAAAGCAAAAAAAGAAGGTAATTTAATAGAGCAAATTAATGCTTACAGGCAATTAATGATAAATGAGCCTAATAGTAAAAAGAAAAATTATTCGGATTCTATAATAACAGTTGCTCTAAAAACCAATGAAAACAATATTATCGGAAGTGCTTTTTTAAATAAAGGCATAGTTTTCTATGAAAATAAAGAATTGGTTAAAGCCTTAAACTATTATTTAAAAGCAGAGGATTATTTAGAAAAAACAAAAGATTTATATACTTCTAATAAAACGAAATACGCAATTGCACAAACTAAGTATTACTTAGGATTTTATGACGAAGCTATTAAAATTTTTAACGAAGTAGCTGTTTTCTTTATTGAAGAAAATGATAGAGCGTATCTAAATACACTACATGCTTTAGGATTGTGTTATCAAAAAATTAATAATTTTAATAAATCAAAATATTACATCGATTTAGGAAAAAATCTTAGTCAAGAATGGAATATAAAAGAAATGTTAAAATATTTTGAACATACTCAAGCTATTAACTTGTATCATCAAAAAAAATACAATTTGTGTATAGAAGGGTTAAAAAAAGTAATTCCTAAATTAAATAGAGAAAACGACTTTGATAATAAAACAGTTGCCGAATTTTACATTGCAAAAAGTTATTGGCAACAAAAGAAGTACAAAGATGCACTACCCTACTTACTAAAAGTAGATAAAACTTTCTTAGAAAAAAACTATATACGTCCTGATTTAAGAGAAAACTACGAGTTACTTATCAAATATTACAAACAAAAAGAAGATACTAAATTACAATTGCTTTATATCAACAGACTGCTTGAAGTAGACGAACTTTTAAACCACAATTATAAAAACCTTTCACAAAAGATTTTTAAAGAATATGACGCTAAAAAGTTAATTAATGCCAAAAACGAAATAGAAAACGCAATGAAATGGAAAAATAAAGTAGCATATGCAACTTCATTTTTTTTATTAATTAGTACCGTTGTTATAATAAGTAAGCATCGAAGAAAAAGTAAATATTACAAACTAAAATTCGATGAATTAATGACTTCTAGCAATAATAGCAATAGTAATAGTTCAAAATCATTAGATGTTGATTTAGAAATTAATCCTGAAATTGTGGAAATGGTTTTAAAAAATCTCGAGAAATTTGAAAAAACAAAAAAATACTTGGAAAAGGATATGACACTAAGTAGAATAGCTTCCTATTTAAAAACAAACACAAAGTATGCCTCAAAAATAATCTTAAAACACAGAGGTAAAAAGACAATCGATTATATCAATGATTTAAAAATTGAACAGATTATTGATTTACTAAAAACGGAAAATAAGTATAGAAATTATACAAACAAAGCCCTTGCAGATGAAGTAGGCTTCGGCTCAACACAAAATTTTACAAGAGCTTTCAAAAACAGAACCGACATCTCACCTACATATTTTATCGAAAAACTAAACGAATTGCAATAACTTTTTTGATATTTTTTCTATTTTTCATCACAACTTGTGAAACAGTTGTGATACAAACAGAATCATAAACTACATTTTTGCACCATAACAATCTAAAACATACGTTATGGCAGTACAAATCATTACCATCGAAGACTTAAACGAATTCAGAAGTCTCCTTTTGAACGATTTAAAAGAAATCATTCAATCCAAACCCCAACAAACTAAGCAGTGGCTCAAATCCAATGAAGTCCGCAAACTGTTAAACATCTCCCCAGGCACTTTGCAAAATCTCCGTATTAACGGAACACTATCCTATACCAAAATAGGTGGCATCATGTATTATGACAATACAGATATTGATAAGTTATTAAATGGAAACAAGGTAAAGTCCTTACCAACTCTTTTTAAGTAACCTCATTCCGTAAAACCATCCAACTTTGTCATACCGAGCGAAGCCGAGGTATCTCCTGCAAAGCAGGTCAATCCTTGAACAAAGTTCAAGCAACCAGTCTTAATACTTAATACACCAATCTTAATACTTCCAAATGAACTACATCAAACACCTCACCGGCTTCTTCGAAAAAGTTGCCATAGACAGAACCCTAAACCCAACACATGTAAGCTTATACATCGCCTTATTCCAATTCTGGAACTGCAACCGCTTTAAAAACCCCATCAGCATCAATCGCGATGAGGTAATGAGAATTAGTAAAATAAGTTCCAAAGCCACCTATCACAAATGTCTAAAAAACTTACATAGTTTAGGGTATATCAATTACCAACCTTCCTACAACCCATTCAAAGGAAGCCACGTCATTTTATTCAACTTTTCCGATGATTTAAAACCGCTTCCAAAATCCGAAAGAAAACCAAAAAATGAACTTCTTTTTGAACAGGTTAATGAACAAGCTTTGAACAAGTCGTGTACTAGTAGTGAAACAGGTGCTGAACAAGCAGTAGTACCTTCTATAAACTATATAAACAATACAAACCTTTTAAACGATAAAAACATTTCAAACTTGGAAGAGCAAGCAAAAAAAATTGAAGAAATAAATAACTCCAATTTAGAAAATGAAACCGAAAATGAGAAAGAAAAAAAGTTGCGCGAAAAAAAGAAATCCGTTTCGGATTCACCGACTCAAATTGAAATCAATCATAAACTTGGAGGTAAAAGTTTCGTTGAACCAAACTTGAATGAAATCAAAACCTATTTCCTAGAAAACAACTTCCCAGAACAAGAAGCCCAAAAATTCTACAATTATTTCTCCAGTGTCGGTTGGCTTGTCGGTGGCAAAACACCAATGATCAATTGGCAAGCAGCAGCACAAAATTGGATAATCAATGCACCAAAATTCATTTCAAATGCAGAACAACCAAACAAAGCAAAACACCTCAACACCACAACCGACAAAGACTATTCAGAACCTTTATAGCTTCCGTTTTGAAGAAATCTGTGCTAATCCATTTAATCCGTGGCAAAAAAATCTTTGCGAACCTTGCGTTGAACCTTTGAGTTCTTTGCGTTTAAATCTATGAAAACTCTCCAAAGCAAAGCGCCTTATACACAATCCCAAGAAACTATAAAACCTATGTGCCTATATGGTTCAAAATAAAAAATCCGCGTAAATCCGTTAAATCTGTGTCATCCGTGTTCCAAAACCTCCGCTTTAGCGAACAAAATGAAACTTGAAACCCGAAACTTGAAACCTGAAACTTGAAACCTGAAACTTGAAACCCGAAACTTGAAACCCGAAACCTGAAACTTGAAACCTAAAACTTGAAACCCGAAACTCAAAATGAATAATTCAACAAAATCAAACTACAACTACCCCGAAATAATCAATAGGCTCGAAGCTAAAGGAATTGAACTATACGGTAATCATTTCAAAATAGTAGAAACAGACCATGAAATAATTTATAAGTTGATAGCCTATTTTTTAAAAGACGAGCATGCCTGTAATCAATTCAATATCCATTTAGAAAAAGGAATCCTATTAACTGGACCAATCGGCTGCGGAAAAACCTCATTAATGAACCTAATGAAACATACAGCCCCAACAGGTAATAAATTCTCAGTAAAACCTTGCCGAGACATAAGCTTCGAATTCATTCAAGAGGGTTACCCTATCATTCACAAATACAGCATCGGCCAACTCTATCATACCGAACCAAGAACCTATTGCTTCGACGATTTAGGAACAGAAAACAACCTAAAGTACTTCGGTAACGAATGCAACGTCATGGCAGAAATTCTATTAAGCAGATACGATCTATTCATCTCCAAAAAACTAAAAACCCACATCACCACTAACCTATCAGCAACAGAAATAGAAAAACAGTACGGAAACAGAGTCAGAAGTCGACTAAGACAAATAGTCAATCTAATCGCATTCGATAAATCAACACCAGATAAAAGATAAAATCCGCATTAATCTGCGTTTCGCCATGGCGAATCCGTTTCATCCGCGTTCCAACAACCTGAAAATTGAAACCTGAAACCTGAAACCTGAAACTTGAAACAAAATGAACACAATAACCAACTTCTGGAACTACTTCCAACAAAACAACTTCGTTTTCTTATTTCTAAACGAAGTTTCGCAGGAAGAAATGAAATTTCATTTCTATAAACTCAAAGAAGAACTATACCGCTACAACAAAGACTTAGATCTTATCATAAAAAACAAAAAAAATGAAGCAGAATTAATTATTACGGCACATGGCAATCCCTATCTTTTTAAAGAAGTAGAACTATTAGTATTTTATGCCCCAAAAATAAAGCGATGGAAAATAACAGCATTTCTCCAACCTGAAAAAGACCTTGATAAATACGAAAACGGCACTGACAAACCATTTAAATTTTATGGAATAAATATAAAGGTGAGTGATAGCTATTTTATTCTATTAGGTAATCCTGAAAAACCAATAGATCTAGGTATAAAAGTATTACTTAAAAATTATGTAGTGTATAAAAATAATCCTAAACTTACTGAGGCAGTATATATTATTATAGAACATTTGATTGGGGAAAAGTCTTTCGCTAATGATTTAAAATTTATTGAAATTAATCAGCTTCATCAAATAAATACTGATCATCTGAAATTACATCATTTAAAATTATATATCAACGATGAAGGGTAAGTTAATTTATAAATCTCTCTTTATTTTAATCGAAACTCGTACACCTTTACCAACAGCTGTTTCAATAGAGATTTGAGCATCGATTGTTTTAATACGCTCATTTATGTTTTTTAACCCAATTCCATCTGTTGTATGATTTTTATCAAAACCAATTCCATCATCTTCAACTGTAACAAGTAGAAAATCAGTTGTCTCATCTATGACCAAATTGCAAACAGATGCTTGAGCATATTTGTTCACATTTAAAAAGAGTTCCTGTAAAATTCGATAGAGATTAATCTTAACAATTGAAGAGTAATTATTCCAATCGATTATATCTGATAGAGAAAGATTAAAAACTGTCCCATTTAAATCAGTATTACTTTTAACTAAAGAATGAAGTAAAAACAAATAATTAGAATCATAAATTGAAGAATCGATATATAACTCATGTGAAAGATTTCTTATCTCTGTTTCAACTTTATGGAGTTCCTTAATATAAGTAATTCTTTTATCTCTTGTAATAGCATCATCAGCATCATTCAAAGTATCTAGAACCATTCGAATAGCATAAATTTGATTAACAACACCATCGTGTAATTCTTTTGAGATTCTACTTTGCTCTTCTTCTTTGGCATGAATTAAACCGTATTGAAACTCTTTAATCAAACTCAAAAGCTCTTCATTGGCAAGTTCTTTTTGCTTTATCAATAGCAATTCTTTTTTTCTAGCTATTTGACTTCTAACAATAATTACGGTTAAAAATACAACTGTACTTATAGCCAAACCTAAAATTAATAGTAAATTATTGGTAGAAAGTATTTCATTTTCATCTTCAACTTTACTGGTTTCATACTCAATCCTAGCAAATTTATCTCGATTTAACCTTTGCTGCTTAATAATACTATCAGAAACTTTTACATATTCATTTTTATAGAAAGCAGCATTTTTTTTATCTGAAATTGATAAAAAGTTTAAAGTTTTTAAAAACTCCTTATTGGATTTCATCTCTTTTGATAAAGGAAGTGCTTGTTTAAAATAAGCTTCAGCTTTTATTGTATCTTTAGTTAAAAGATAATATTCTCCTATATTTATTAATTTAGAAAAATAATTTCTATCAAATATATTATTAGGTAATGTGGATAAAGATTTTTCAAAATAAAATTTTGCTTCATTAAAATTTCCTAATTTCATATAAGAATAACCTATATTACTTAAAACAGTCGAATATAGAAAAGGATATTTACTTTTAAAATCATCATTTAATAATGTACTTAGTAATTCTATTGATTTATTAAATTCTAATTTTTTATCATAAATATTACAAATTC
>JAHRWO010000076.1 GCA_019105125.1 Flavobacterium sp. | reverse complement strand
TGTTTTGAAATCGCTTTGTATAAAATTGGTTGTGTAAAACGAGGCTCATCACCTTCGTTGTGACCGTATTTTCTGTATCCTAATAAATCGATGAAAACGTCTCCACCAAATTCCATACGGTAATCTAACGCAAATAACATTGCATGAACCACCGCTTCTGCATCATCTGCATTTACGTGTAAAACTGGCGACAAAGTTACTTTAGCGATATCCGTACAATAGGTTGACGAACGTGCATCTAAATAATTTGTTGTAAACCCAACTTGGTTATTGATTACTAAATGGATTGTTCCACCTGTTTTATAACCATCTAATTTCGCCATTTGGATAATTTCATACACAATACCTTGACCTGCTACAGCGGCATCACCGTGAACAGCAATTGGTAATACTTTTGAAAAATCATTTGGATAATTTCTATCTTGTTTTGCTCTTGTGATACCTTCGATAACAGCACCTACTGTTTCTAAGTGCGAAGGATTTGGAGCTAAATTTAAATTGATTTTTTTTCCTGAATTAGTAACTCTATCCGAGGTTAACCCTAAGTGATATTTTACGTCACCATCAAAGTTTGCATCTTCGTCATAGTCTTTTCCGTCAAATTCAGAGAAGATATTTTGAGTGTTTTTTCCAAAGATGTTAGCCAAAACATTCAAACGACCTCTGTGTGCCATTCCCATTACGAATTGCTCTACACCTCTATCAGCAGCCCCTTCAATTAAAGCATCTAAAGCGGGAATTACCGCCTCACAACCTTCTAATGAGAAACGTTTTTGACCAACATATTTGGTATGTAAGAAGTTCTCGAAAGAAACCGCTTCGTTTAATTTCTTAAGAATGTGTTTCTTTTGGTCAGCTGAAAAATTAGGTTGGTTATCGTTGATGTCTAAGCGATTTTTAATCCAATCTTGAACTTTAGGATCACGAATGTACATAAATTCCACTCCGATTGACTGACAGTATACATTTTCTAAATGTTTGATAATATCAGCTAACGAACTTGGCTTCATGTTTACCATTTTAGCAGCATCAAAAACGGTGTTTAAATCCGCTTGAGATAAACCAAAATTTTCCAAAGCTAAAGAAGGTCCGTGAACTCTTCTATCTCTAACTGGATTTGTTTTAGTGAATAAATGACCACGCGTTCTATATCCTTCAATTAATTTCAGAACATTGAACTCTTTTTGCATTTTTTCAGAAATTTCACTTGAATCACCCGAAGCTACATACGCAATTTGCTGAGCAACTTCTTCTGAACCATAATTGGCTTGTGCAAAATCAAATCCTTGAAAAAAACTTCTCCAGCTTGGCTCTACGCTATCTGGATTTTGTAAATATTGTTCGTATAAATCGGCAAAAAAAGCCGTATGTGCAGCGTTTAAAAAGGAAAACCTATCCATAGTGTGTTGTCTAAAAGACGTTTAAATTAAAAATTTACGCAAAAGTAAAACATTTTATGATAATTTCTCATGGAAATTAATACTTTTATAACATTAATTTTTTTAAAATGGTTTTATGAAAAAGAATTTCGTAATGAATTTAACATTTTTGTTAACTATTGTGGTTTTATTTAGTTTTAAATCTGAAATTTTTGCACAACAAATACCAGAAAATAAAACAAAAAGTGATTTTTGGAATCATGTTCAATTTGGTGGCGGACTAGGTTTAGGTTTTGGAAATGGCTATGCCGATATCATGATTGCTCCAAGTGCTATTTACAATTTTAATGAATATGTAGCTTTAGGATTAGGAGCACAATATAATTATGTAAAACAACGCGATTTTTATAGCGCCAACATGTATGGAGGCAGTCTAATTACCTTAATTAATCCGATAGAAGTAGTTCAAATTTCTGCAGAATTAGAGCAATTGAGAATTAACAGAACTTATGAAGGAACTTTTGGAAGTGCCTCTCAAGACTTTTGGAACACTGCATTATTCTTTGGCGCTGGATATCGTAATGAAAACATAACTTTAGGAATTCGTTATAACATTCTTCATCGTGATAGAGATAATATTTACGCGGAGCCATTTATGCCTTTCGTAAGGATCTTTTTTTAATACTTATTACGAAACCAAACCTTTTGCCATTCGCGTTTTAAGACCAAAAAAGCAACTTGTTCCGATAATTCGACTAAGTCGGAACCATCTAATTTTTTGATTTGCTCTTCTGGAACATCTATGATGTAGAGTAAATTCAAATATTCAGCAAATTTGTGTTGAATGAGTTTGTAGATTTTCTCTTGGACTAAATTCTTAAATTCGAATGGAAAAATACTTGCCGGTACATCTAAAGGCTCATTCGCCAAAGCAAAATCCTTATTCACTTGCTCAATAAGTTTGAAGTATAAATGTTCTTCTTCAGCTTGTGAGATTAACGCCTCAATATTTGCGGGCGGATTATACATTTCTTCCCATTAAATTTTCACCAAAAGCTTTTAAGATGGCTTTCTTTTCGGTTTCAATATCCATTTTTTCTAAAGTTTCAAATGCTTTGAAAGTGAAATCTTGGATGGCTTTTTTAGTAGCTTCGCTTGCTCCAGAAGTATTGAAAATAGCTTTTACCGATTCGATTTTATCATTATTATCCGTTGGTTGAATAGAAAACAAATGAAACAATTGTTGTTGGTCTTCTTCCTTGGCAAACTCCATTGCTTTTAGATACAAATAGGTTTTTTTATTTTCAATAATATCACCTCCTACTTGTTTTCCAAAAGTTTCTGGATTCCCGAAAGCATCTAAATAATCGTCTTGTAATTGGAAAGCAATTCCTAAATTCAATCCAAAATCATAAATTAAATTAGCATTTTCTTCCGAAGTTTCAGCAACAATAGCCCCCATTTTCATAGCAGCACCAACTAAAACAGCGGTTTTATATTCAATCATTTTTAGGTATTCTGGAATCGTTACGTCATCACGAGTTTCAAAATCTACATCGTATTGTTGTCCTTCGCAGACCTCTAAAGCGGTTTTGCTGAATAATTTAGCCAATGCTTGGAAAATTTTCGGCTCATAATTTTCAAAATATTGATATGCTAAAATCAGCATTGCATCACCCGATAAAATTCCGGTATTCAAATCCCATTTTTCATGAACCGTTTGATTACCTCTTCTTAAAGGCGCATCATCCATAATATCATCGTGAATTAATGAAAAGTTATGAAATACCTCAACTGCAGTAGCCGCAGGAATCGCTTTTTCACAATCCACATTAAAAACTTCAGTCGCCATTAAGGTTAACACTGGGCGCATTCTTTTTCCACCAAGTGATAAAATATATTGTACAGGTTCGTATAGATTTTTAGGTTCTTTATTAGCAACGATTTGAGAAAAATGATTCGTCATTTTCTCTTGATAATAGGATATAGAATGCATTTCTTGAATTTTTTGCTAAAATACTTCAATATTCTGAAATGAGGCGAATATATCAAGTGTTAAATTTATGTAAAAACATTGGAAACTATTTTTGTGTTAAAAGTTTCCTTTATACATTTGCGCTCATATTTAACAAAAAATGAAAGACAAAATAATCAATAAAGCTAAAGAAATGTTTTTGAAACTCGGTTTCAAGAGCATCACTATGGACGATATTGCTTGTGAAATGTGTATTTCTAAAAAAACAATCTATAAATATTTTAGCAACAAAGACATTCTAATTGAAGAAAGTATTGACTTAGTTCATAAAGAAGTAAAAGAAACAATGGACGCCATAATATCTAAAAATTACAACGCCATTGAAGAAAACTTTGAAATTAAAAGAATGTTTCGAGAAATGTTCAAAAGTGCTGAATCTTCGCCTATTTATCAATTAAAAAAACATTATCCTGATATCTACAATAAGGTATTAAACATTCAGGTAAGCATTTGTGAAGATTGTTTTAGAAAGAATATTTTAAAAGGAATCAAAGAAGGATTATACAGAGAAAATTTGGACGTTGAAAATTATGTGAAATTTTATTACACTTTAATATTTACGATAAACGAAAACACGATGCTAGAAAAAGAATCTCATGAATTAGAATTGAAAGCTTTGGAATATCACATTAGAGCGATGGCTACTTTAGCCGGAATAATCGAATTAGAAAAACATCTACAAAACCCTATATTATAAAAATGAAAAAAAATATATTAACAACATTTCTTCTTGTATCTGTATTAACGGCAAAAGTTAATGCACAAGAAATTAAAGAACTTAGTCTTAAAGATGCCATTTCTTTTGCTCTTGAAAACAAGTCAGAGGCTAAAAAAGCAAAATTAGAAGTAGAAAATAGCGAATATAAAATTCAAGAAGTTCGTTCTAGAGCGTTACCTCAAATAACAGCGAATGGAAGTTTAAATTACAATCCTATTCTTCAATTGAACGCTTTACCTGGTGATTTTTTTGGAGCTCCTGGAACTACCATTTTAGCTCCGTTAGGTCAAAAATGGAACTCTATTGCTGGAGTTTCCGTTAGTCAAGCCTTGTTTGATCAATCGGTTTTTACAGGATTAAAGGCAGCAAAAACCACGCGTGAATTCTATCAAATTAATGCTGACTTAACTGAAGAACAAGTTATTGAGCGTGTTGCAAATGCATATTACCAAGTATACGTGCAACAACAAAAATTAGAAGTTGTTGAAAATAATTTAAAAAATGCCAATAAGGTAAAAGATATCATCAAAGGTCAGTTTGATAACGGTTTAGCAAGAAAAATTGATTTGGATCGAATTAGCGTTCGTGTTAACAACATTAATTCAATAAAACAGCAACTTATAAACGCTATAAGTTTACAAGAAAATGCCTTGAAGTTTTACATGGGAATGCCAGTTGAAAATAAAGTAGTAATTCCAAAGACCGCCTTTGAAGTTACACCTCAAGACTTGTCTAAAACAGCTGATGTAACCAATAGAACAGAATATTTGTTAATGAAAAAACAAGAGCAACTTTTAATGTATCAAAAGAAAGCATTTCAAGCGAGTTATTACCCAACCTTATCATTGAGCGGTGGCTATAACTATATCGGTCAAGGTCCTGAAATGCCACTTTTTGCAAAACCAGCAGATGGTGTTTATTGGTCTGACTTTGCTAATATTGGTTTAAGTTTAAGAGTTCCCATTTTTACTGGATTTGGAACTAAAGCTCGTGTTAAACAAGCTTCTACAGCTATCAAAAGTTTACAGGTTGATTTAGAAAACACAAAATTAGCTTTAGACATGGCTTTTGAAAACTCAAAAAAACAAATTGAAAATAGCTTAATCACTATAGCGAATCAAAAAGAGAATGTAAAATTAGCACAAGAGGTTTTTGCTAATACAAATAATAATTACACACAAGGTTTAGCATCATTAACCGATTTATTAGATGCAGAAAATGCTCTAGTTGAAGCACAAAACAATTACACAACTGCTATTTTAGAATACAAACTAGCGGAAATTCAATTCATAAAATCTAAAGGAGAACTAAAAAACTTATTAAACTAATAAACAAATGAAAAAAATAATTTATATCGTTTTAGGTGTAGGATTAGTAGGGGCTACTGTTGTAACTCTTATGAACAACAAAAAACAAAATGAAGCAGATACAGCTATTGTTGCTCAAGAAAATAGTAGCGTTGCTGTACGTGTGGCTACAGTAGGAACAAATCCTGTTGAAGACAACTTTGTTGCTAATGGAAACTTCTCACCTGACCAAGAATTGGAAATGGCCGCAGAACGTTCTGGAAAAGTAATTTCGATTTTAGTAAAAGAAGGAGACAGAGTAGCAAAAGGTCAAACTATCGCTATTATTAGAGGTGATGTTGTTAATGTTGAAGCAGAAACAGCTAATGCTAATTATCAAAATGCTCTTAACGATTTCAATCGATTCGAAAGTGCTTACAAAACTGGAGGTGTTACAAAACAACAATTAGACCAAGCTAGAATCAACATGATTAACGCTAAATCTAGATTGACTCAAGCTAATATTAATGTGGGTGATACAAGAGTAAAAGCGCCTTTCGGAGGAATTATCAATAAAAAATTCATTGAAGTTGGAACTATTTTAAGCGCAATGCCTCCAACAAAAATGTTCGAAATTGTGAATACAAACTCGTTAAAACTGAAAGTAAATGTAAGTGAGCGTCAAGTAGCACAATTAAAAATTGGTTCAGTTGTAAAAGTAAAAGCAAGTGTTTTTCCTGATAAAGAATACACTGGAAAAGTAACTTTTATTGCTCCAAAAGCTGACACATCTTTAAACTTCCCAATTGAAGTGGCTATAACAAACAATCCTAATAATGAAATCAAAGCAGGAATGTATGGTTCTGTAGTTTTTGGTGCGCCAGAAGGAAAACAGCCTGAATTAATGACAATTCCAAGAAGTGCTTTTGTAGGAAGTGTAAGTAGCAACCAAGTGTATGTGGTGGAAAAAGACATCGCAGTAATGAAAAAAGTTGTGGCAGGAAGAGTGTTTGGCGACAAAGTTGAAATTCTGAGTGGCTTAAACAATGGAGACGTAGTAGTAACTAGCGGTCAAATTAACTTAAGTGATAGCACTAAAGTTTCTATTGTAAAATAATTAAAGACGCTTACTTAAAACCGATTATATGAAAATTGTAGATATATCAATTAAAAGACCTTCTATGGTTATCGTACTTTTTACGATACTATTATTAGGTGGACTATATAGTTATAAACAGTTGAGTTATGAGTTAATTCCAAAATTTGAGATTAACGTAGTTACCGTTTCAACTGTTTATCCTGGAGCTTCTCCAAGTGAAGTAGAAAATACCGTTACCAAGAAAATTGAGGATGCGGTTTCTACTATGGAAAACATCAAAAAATTAGAATCAAAGTCTTATGAAAGTTTATCAGTAGTAATGATTACATTAACTGCTGATGCTGATGCTGATTATTCTTTGAACGATGCCCAACGCAAAATCAATGCGGTATTAAAAGACTTACCAGATGATGTTGACCCACCATCATTAAGCAAATTCTCGTTGAGTGATTTACCTATTATGACCATCGGTGCAACTGCTAGTATGGATGAAGTTGCTTTCTACGACTTATTAGACAAGAAAATCCAACCGATTGTTTCTCGTGTTCCCGGTGTGGCGCAAGTTAACTTAGTAGGTGGTGAAGAAAGAGAAATTAAAGTAAGCTTAGATGCAACTAAATTACAAGGTTTTGGATTATCTGTTCCTCAAGTACAACAAGCGGTTTTATCTTCTAATTTAGATTTCCCAACGGGTAATATCAAGACTAGAGAAAATAGTACAACCATTCGTTTATCTGGAAAATATAAATCTGTTGAAGAGTTACGTAATTTAGTTGTTGCTTCAAACAACGGCGTTCAAGTACGTTTAGGTGATGTAGCTGATGTACAAGATGCGCAAAAAGATGTGACCAAAATCTCAAGAATTAATGAAAAAGGTTCCATCATTTTACAAGTTATTAAACAATCAGATGCAAATGCGGTTGAAGTAAGTAAAAAAGTAAAAGAAGCAGTTGCTAAAATTGAACAAGATTACTCAAAATCGAATTTGAAATTAAAAATAGCAAACGATAGTAGTGAATTTACCTTAACTGCTGCCGATAATGTAATGCACGATTTATTTCTTGCTATCTTTTTAGTTGCATTTGTAATGTTATTCTTCTTACACAGTTTACGTAATGCTGCTATCGTAATGGTATCGATTCCAGCTTCGTTGATTGCTACTTTCATTGGAATTTCATTAATGGGATACACGTTAAACTTAATGAGTTTACTTGGACTTTCGTTAGTAGTAGGAATCTTAGTAGACGACGCAATTGTAGTATTAGAGAACATACACCGACATATGGAAATGGGTAAAAACAAGGTTCGCGCAGCTTATGATGGTGCAGCCGAACTTGGATTTACTGTTACCGCCATTACTTTAGTTATCGTGGTCGTATTCTTACCAATTGCCATGAGTACTGGATTAGTTTCTAACATCATTACGCAATTTTGTGTTACAGTAATTATTGCTACATTATTGTCGTTATTGGCTTCATTTACAATTGTTCCTTGGCTATTCTCACGTTACGGAAAATTAGAACATTTAAATAAAGAATCGTTTTTTGGAAAAATTATTTTAGGTTTTGAAAACTACCTAGACAAATTCACTCACAAAGTTACAGACATTTTAACTTGGTCTTTAAATTACAAAAAAACAACGTTAGCTATCGTTACTGTTATTTTCTTTGGTTCAATTTTTGGATTATTAGGAGGTGGATTCATTGGTGGTGAATTCTTCTCTAAAACAGATAAAGGCGAATTCTTAGTTCAAATTGAAATGCCAAAAGACGTTTCAATTGAGCAAACGAATTTCATGACACAAAAAGCAGAAGCTTATCTTAAAAAAGATAAAAATATCGTAGACATGATCACCACAGTAGGTCAAACTAGTGATGGTATGGGAGCTACGCAATCTACTGCTTACAAAGCTGAAATTTTGATTTCTTTGGTTGAAAAAGCAAAACGTGATGACAACTCGTTTATATATGCAGCTAAAATCAAACGTCAATTAGAAAAAGAATTAGTAGGAGCTAAAGTAAAAACAGTTCCTATGGGATTATTAGGTGCCGATAAAGCTCCAATTGCTTTAACTGTTACAGGTCCAAATTTTGATGATGTAATGCTATTTGCTCAAAAAGCAGCTGCTGAATTGAAAAAAGTGCCAGGAGCATCAGAAGTAAAACTAACTTCAGAAGCTGGAAATCCTGAAATCAGAGTTCAAGTGGATCGTGATAAAATGGCGGCATTAGGATTAAACCTTCAAACAGTTGGTTTAACAATGCAAACCGCTTTCAACGGAAATACTGATGGAAAATTTAGAGCAGGAGAATACGAATATGATATTAACATCAGATTCAATGAATATGATCGCTCGAATATTAATGATGTAAACAATCTGATTTTCGTAAACAACATGGGACAACAAATCAAATTATCTCAATTTGCAGAGGTAATTGAAAGTTCTGGTCCAAGTATGTTAGAAAGAAGAGACAAGAGTACTTCGGTTACGATTGAAGCTCAATCTGTAGGTAGACCTTCTGGTACTATTGCAACTGAATGGGAATCTGTATTCTCAAAAATGGAACGTCCAACGGGAGTTAACTACGTTTGGGGTGGAGATATGGAAAACCAAACAGAAGGTTTTGGTACTTTAGGAGTTGCTTTACTTGCTGCAATTATTTTAGTTTACTTGGTAATGGTCGCTTTATATGATGACTTTGTAACGCCTTTTGTAGTATTGTTCTCAATTCCGTTATCGTTTATTGGAGCGTTATTTGCTTTGGCATTAACAAACAATTCACTTAATATTTTCACCATTTTGGGTATCATTATGTTGATTGGATTGGTAACGAAAAATGCAATTTTATTGGTTGACTTTGCTAACCACAGAAAAGAAGCTGGAGAAACAACTTTCAAAGCTTTAGTTCAAGCAAACCACGCGCGTTTACGTCCAATCTTAATGACAACTATTGCCATGGTAATTGGAATGGTGCCTATTGCGCTTGCTAAAGGAGCTGCTGCCGAAATGAATAATGGTTTAGCGTGGGTAATTATTGGTGGTTTGATTTCCTCTTTATTCTTAACATTAATTGTTGTTCCTGTAGTTTACGCTATTGTTGACAGCATTAGAGTTAGATTAGGAAAAGATGTTAAAGTAGATTATGACGCTTTAATGAAAGCTGATTATGTTCACAAAGAATTAAGTGAGGATGGTTTTACCCCGAAACACGAAATTTAAAATAAAGCATATAACTAAAAAGTCCCGATTAATCGGGACTTTTTTATACTTAAAATTGAATTAGTTTTTAACTAATACGTCTTTTGACCATTTT
>JAHRWO010000072.1 GCA_019105125.1 Flavobacterium sp. | reverse complement strand
TCTTTAAATCCCAATTTAGCTCACAAAATTAATATTGCTAAAAACGGAACCTCAGCTTTTTATGGCGATGGTGTTTCGAGTTCAGTTTTAATTTCAACACACACAGATTCTATCGAAAACACAACAGGAGCTGTAGGTTTTAACTTAATTAACGCTGATTTTTATGCGAAAGTAAAAACTTCAAAAAAATCAAATATTGAAATTAGCGGAAGACGATCATATACAGATTTAGTAACTTCTCCAACTTATAAAAATTATTTCAATAAGATTTTTCAAAACACAATTGTTACTAATTATTTTGACAACCAAAATATTAAATATAGTTCAGATGAAGATTTTTATTTTTATGATTTCACCGCGCAATATCATCAAAAAATAAAACAAAAAACAGATTTATTTGTTGATATTCTGAGCATTAGTAACGTTTTAGACGTATTACAAACTAAAACAGAAAACAGCATTACAACTTCAAAATATAGTTGTTTAGAACAACAAACATACGGAGCAAATGCATCATTAAAAACAGACTGGAATACAAAAAACAGTAGCGAAATCTCAATATATGCATCCTATTATAACATTAATTCTGAAAATGAATCGATAGAAAGCAATCAGATTTTTAATCAAGAAAACACTATTTTAGATACAGGAATAAAATTACAAAACAGTCATGTTTTATCAGATAAATTTACTTTTTTGAATGGCTATCAATTCAATGAAATTGGTGTAAGAAATGTAGACATCGTAAATACGCCTATTTTTTCAAGAAAAATTAAAGAAGTTTTAAAAAATCATGCACTAATTGGCGAACTAAAATACCGTTCAGCTAACGATAAACTTTATGGTCGAATTGGTTTCAGACAAAATTACATTCAGGAATTTTCTACTTTTATTTTTGAACCTCGAATTCAATTAAATTACAAATTCACTTCTTTTTTCCAATTGGAAATCATGGGTGAAAGCAAACATCAAACTACTTCACAAATTGTAGATTTACAACAAGATTTTTTAGGCATCGAAAAACGAAGATGGACTTTATCTAATAATAAAGACATTCCGATTGTGAAAAGTAATCAGGCATCATTAGGATTTTCGTTCAATAAGAACAGTTGGTTGCTAACTTTAGAAAATTTCTACAAAAAAGTCGATGGAATTACCACTATGAGTCAAGGTTTTCAAAACCAATATGAATTTGTAAAAACCAGTGGAAATTACACCGTTTATGGAACCGAATTTTTAGTTCAAAAACAATTCAGACCAATTACTGCTTGGATAAGCTATACTTTTCAAGAAAATAATTATGAATTTAAAACATTAAACGCAACAGCTTTTCCGAATAATTTTGAAATTAAGCATCATATAAAATCAGCTATTATTTCAGATTTTAAAAACATAAAACTTGTCATTGGCGCACAATGGTTTACAGGAAAACCAACAACCTTACCAATAAGGACAACACCTATTTACACTGACCCAGAAACACCAACTGTGGGTTATCAATCGCCAAATTCATCTAATTTAGAAGATTATTTCCAAGTGAATTTTTCAGGTGCTTATGCTTTTAATATTGGTAAAAAATCAAAACTAAATTTTGGTGTTTCTATACAAAATGTATTGAATAATAAAACAAGTATCAATCAACATTATCGTATCAATAATAACACAAATGTTGTGGAACAAGTAAATACTTTTTCATTAGAGAGAACACCAAATGCTTTTTTAAGATTTACATTCTAAAGAAAAGTCAGGCTTTCACCTGACTTTCTATCTTAATCTTGAATCTTGAATACTTTTCTTAAAATATCTTCCATTAAACACCATTTGGTAAATGAAGATTGTAGTAAATTGGCTCCCACGAAAATAGTAAACCAATACCAATTTTCATGTACATACATTCCTAAAAGAACACTTAAAATAATAAAGGTTCCTGCAATAGCTCTTATTAATCTGTTTATCATAATAGTATTATTTATTTAAAGTAAGACGTTTATTTTTTTAATTATTTTTCTCCCATTTTTTACGTTCGGTAATATAATAAATCAATGGCACTACAATCAATGTTAACAATGTGGATACAATGGCCCCCGCTACTAACGAAATGGCTAATCCTTGGAAAATTGGATCAAACAAAATGATGGAGGCTCCGATTACAACTGCTCCAGTCGTTAATAAAATTGGTGTAGTTCTAACAGCTCCAGCTTCAATGATAGCTTGTTTCATTGGAATTCCATCGTTCAAACGGATTTCGATAAAGTCAATTAGCAAGACCGAATTCCGAACCATAACTCCAGCCAAAGCAATCATTCCAATGAACGAAGTGGCTGTAAAGAAAGCTCCTAATAACCAGTGACCTAATACAATTCCAACTAGCGAAAGTGGAATCGCAACCATCATTACTAAAGGCGTTTTGAAGTTTTGGAACCAACCTACAATCAACATGTAAATCACAATAATTACTACTAAGAACGCTGCGCCTAAATCACGGAATACTTCTAAGGTAATTTGCCATTCACCATCCCATTTTACCGTGAAATCACTTTCATCAGAAGGAGAACCTATATACAATTCGTTTACTTTATACCCTTTTGGCAATTGCATTTTTTCTAACTTCTCATTCATTCCTAAAATCGCATAAACCGGACTTTCTAATGCTCCCGCCATATCAGCTAAAACATAAACCACTCGTTTTTGATCTTTTCGATAAATCGTATTTTGAAGTGTATCAGTAGTAACTTTTACCAAATCACTCACCGGAACTACATTACCCCGACTTCCTTTGATTTTCAAATTTTGAATATCTTCAATCGAAGTTTTGTCTTTGTCTTCCAATGAAAGTGTAATTCCTACCGGATTATTCGAACGTTCATCGTACAAGCTAGAAACTGGCATTTCTCTTAACAAATAAGTCAAATTACCAACTATTTGTTGCGGAGCGATTCCGTTTAACATGGCTTTTTCTCTATCTACCTCTAATTTGTATTCTACTTGAGGCGCTTCTACCATCCAATCCGTATCTACCACATCAGTTGTAGTTTCCAAAATCGTTTTTACTTGATTAGCCACTTTAATTTGCTCTTCATAATCAGGTCCGTAAACCTCAGCCACTAAAGTTGATAATACTGGTGGTCCTGGCGGAACTTCAACAATTTTCACATTCGCACCATATTTCTTGGCAATCTTTTGTACATCTGGACGAACTACTTTTGCGATATCGTGACTTTGTAAATCGCGATCTTCTTTGTGTAGTAAATTCACTTGAATGTCTGCCATATTACTTCCACCACGCATATCGTAATGACGTACTAAACCATTGAAAGTTATTGGTGCAGAAGCACCAATGTAATTTTGATAGTTCACCACTTCTGGAACAGTTGAAAGATATTGCGCAATTTCTTTAGTAACTGCAGCCGTTCTTTCCAAAGTAGTTCCTTCTGGCATATCAATCACCACTTGGAATTCATTTTTGTTATCAAAAGGCAACATTTTCACGGCTACCGATTTGGTAAAGAACATCAACACCGAGCCCAATAAAAGAACAATCGTTATAACAAACATCAAATTACGTTTCTTAGAATTGTCTAAAAGCGGTTGTTCTACTTTTTTATAGATTTTATAAATCCAAGACGTTTCTAAACCTTGTTCTTCTTTATGTTCTTGCTCGTCTTTTTCATGCAATAAATGGTATCCCAAATAAGGTGTAACCGTTAAAGCTACAAACAATGATAATAACATCGCAATAGAAGCACCAATCGGCATCGGACTCATGTAAGGCCCCATCATTCCTGATACGAAAGCCATCGGTAAAATCGCTGCAATCACAGTGAAAGTCGCTAAAATGGTTGGGTTTCCTACTTCGTTAATCGCATAAATGGCAGCATCTTTGAATGGCAGGCGCTTCATTTTGAAATGACGGTGCATGTTTTCGGCAATAATAATACTATCGTCTACTACAATACCAACTACGAACACTAGGGCAAAAAGGGTAATTCGGTTTAATGTATAGCCTAACAAATAGTAACTAAATAAAGTCAAAGCAAAGGTTAAAGGAACCGAGAAGAAAACCACTAATCCACCTCTCCAACCCATGGCTAACATTACCAAAACCGTTACCGCGATAATAGCAACACCTAAGTGCAACAACAACTCCCCTACTTTATGCGAAGCAGTTTCCCCGTAATTACGAGTAACTTCTACATGTACATCTTCGGGAATTAAATTTTGCTTTAAGCTTTCAACTTTAGTAATGATTTTCTCTGAAATCTGCATCGCATCGGCACCTTTTACTTTTGCTACCGAAATGGTAACAGCAGGATATTCCGAATTGAATTTTGAGAATTTCTCATTCGCTTTCCCGTAACCAAAAGATACATAATTCTTTGGCGTTTGAGGTCCATCTTGAATCGAAGCGACTTGTTTTAAGTAAACCGGCATGTTGTTATTGACACCGACTACCAAGTTTTCTACGTCTTCCGAAGTGGCTAAAAATTTACCTGTTGTAACTAAATACTCGGTATCATTTTGCACAAAACTTCCTGATTGAGAACTACCGTTATTGGCTTGAATCATTTGCATAATGCCTAACGCATCTACACCGTTTTCAGCCATTTTATCTTTGTCTAAAACTACTTTTAGTTCGCGTGTTCTACCACCAATTTCTTTCGTAATCGCAACGTCTTTTACTTTTGCTACCGAAATGGTAACAGCAGGATATTCCGAATTGAATTTTGAGAATTTCTCATTCGCTTTCCCGTAACCAAAAGATACATAATTCT
>JAHRWO010000351.1 GCA_019105125.1 Flavobacterium sp. | reverse complement strand
GGGGCAATATGGTAATGGTACTGTTGGAAATCCGGTTTATGTTCCTACCCTAATGACTGGGCTTTGTGCTACCTTACGTACTGATGAATTTGAACAAGAAAATGTTTTTACGATGTATCCTAATCCTGCTAAGGATGTGGTGACCTTACAATATGATTTAGCTTTAGCTAATGCTACTGTTGCCATTTATGATGTAACGGGTAGGTTGATTCATGAGGTGGCTTTAAATTCTGTTTCAGAAACTAATGAGTTAAATGTTAGTGCTTATCCTGCTGGGGTTTACTTGGTTTTGGTTAAGCAAGGAGCAGCTGTGGTTTTTAGTAGTAAGTTGGTTGTTGAGTAGAAAGTTTCAGGTTTCAGGTTTCAAGTTGTGGTTAATTTTTTACACCGAGCTGCACTGAGTTTCTTTTGAAGTGGATTGCGTTGGGAGAGTTTCACAGAGCGTTTCACTTTATTGCTTCAGGTTTCGGGTTTCGGGTTGTGGTTAATTTTTTTACACCGAGCTACACCGAGTTTCTTTTGAAGTGGATTGCGTTAAGCGAGTTACACAGAGCGTTTCCCTTTATTACTTCAGGTTATGAGTTATGAGTTTCGAGTTTCAGGTTGTGGACTAAACTGCGTTTAGTGGGGTGATTAGGTATCTCGACTTTGCTCGATATGACAAAGATTATAATTTTATAAAAGGCCTTTGCTTTTGGCTATTTCTATTAGTTCTTTATCATAGCCTGTTTCAAAAATCAATTGTTTTTTGATATTGGATTTTCTTTTTTCAATTGCACTTAATGATAAAGGAATTAATTTGGTTAGCTGAGTAGTTTTATATCCTTCTGCTAAGAATTGTAAAATTTTAGTGTCGTGTTCGTCCCAATTAATATTTTGTTGAATCATTATTTTGTTTGATTTTTTTATCGACTCGCTGTAAAAGAAAAAATCAGCTTCAATTTTTGAACAAATTTCAGTTAATGACTTTGCATCCACATCTGATTTTGCTAAAAAACCTTCTGGATTTATGGCTTTAATAATTCTATTAACCCATAATGGATCATTGTGCATTGAAATAATTATTATTTTACAATTTGGAAATAGTTCACGAGTTATAACTGCTAAATCTTCACCTGATTCAATATTTTTTTCTTTGTATGGAGGTAAACTAATATCAAAAAGCACCATTTTTAGGTTTTCACCATTTGATTTAATTTTAGTTATGATATTGAATGCTTTTTCAGCATTAATTGCAGTTAGATAATTTATTTTTTTTTCTTTTAATGCTTTTGATATAATTCCCTTGTGCACTTCTACAGTTAATGGATGATCATCGACAATTAAGATGTTTTCTATACTTCTATTTAATTCACTATTAGGCATCTATTCTAGATTTAAACATGAATTCAAATTTAATTAAATAAAACTAAAATTTACGGTTTTACCGTAAATTTTAAGTATCAATTAGAACTAATTTTAATCAAAATTAATTTATTGTGCTTCATTCATATTTAATAATTGATTCGACTGGTTTGGTTTTAAAACAAATTGAGTCTTCACAATTTGTAGAAGATTATTTATGTTTGGGAGTTTATAGTACATATGAAACAGCATTAAATGGAATTCTTGAACATAAACCACAACTACTATTATTTCATTTTAATGAGTTAATAAGTTTACAACTCTTGCTTGATTTGCATCAATATTTGAAAGAATTACCCTATGTAATTGCACTCAATGAGAATAAGACTGAAGCTTATTCTGCTTTAAAATTAGGGGTGTCAGATTATTTGTTATTTCCAATAATTCCTACAGAATTGTATAAATCTTTTTTAAAATTTTCTAAATTAAATAGTAGAAATTCTGAAACTAAACTTTGTATTAAATCAAATGGAGATTATCACTTTATTTCATTGGATGATATTGTTTATTTGAAAGCGGATAATAATACAACCGATTTTTATTTACAAAATGGTAAAAAAATATCTGGATTTAAAACTATGAAATTTTTTGAGAATCAATTGCCTTTCTACTTTTTTAGAATTCATCATAGTTATGTTGTTAATATCCATTTCGTAAGCAGAATTAATTTAGGTAAAAATGTTTGTTACTTGCTAGACAATGAATATAAAATCCCTTTTTCGAGAGGATATAAAGAGAACATAGACACAATTATAAGACGAATTCAATAGTTAATTTGTGCAGTTTACTTTTATATTCATGCTGATTGCTACAATAGCATAGCCATTTACTAAACACTCTTTTTTAAACACTTTTTAGACCAAAACTCTTTCTATTTTTGGCTTGTTCAAAACAACGAACAATTGAATTCAATTCGGTTTTTTAATGTGGGAACTAATAGTTTATTCTTTTAGTCATTAAAAAACTACTGCTAAAGTACTCCCTACTTTTTCAGAAAATCAAAAGCAACTCTACGAGTTGCCTAAAAAACTATTGTTTAATTTTTTAATTGATTTTTATGAAAATTTATTATTTTATTGCTGCTGTAGCAGTTTGTGCTTTTTTTGTTTCTTGTTCTAATGATGACCAAGAAAATTTGTATCAAAATGAAATACAACAACCTAATACAGAAGGTCTTTTGGTAAAAGAAGGTGATTCATTGGTCCAAGGTATACCAGTACCTCCTAAACCAAAAGGTTAATAAAAAAAAAACTATGCATTGCATAGTTTTTTTTTTATTTTTGGTAAAATATCTTTAATTGAAAAAAAGTTTAAGCCTTATTTTTGTAATCTTTATTTTTTCTTCATGTACTAAAAACAAATTTTCTTTTAGTACATCAACTATATATTCTGATAAATACATTATTTTATCAAGTAAGAAAAAGATTAAATATCTTGATTCATTAAAAACAAATATTGAATTTGTAACAAATGATTCTCTAAAAATTAAATTGTTATTTGAAATAGCAGCGGAATACTATTATTTAAATGATATGAAGAAATCATTTAGAACTAGTAGTCAAATTTTTGATCTTTCAAATAAAAATAATGACTCTGTCAGTATAGGCAGATCTTTATATTACATGGGAGATTGTTTTGAGGACTTTGAAAAGGATAGTGCCTATTACTATTATAAAGAGTCTGAAAAAATTTTTAGATCGATAAGAAATAACGAAAAAACTGCCAAAGCACTATTTAATAAAGCACATTTATTGTTTACAAGTGGCAATTATATTGAAAGTGAAGTAGAGGTTATAAAGGCATTACAAAAAATTAAAAATACTAAAAACCATGAATTATTATTTGTTTGCTATTATTTACAATCCTGTAATCATACAGAACTAGAAGAATTTGAAGAAGCTTTGCGCTATTTGAATTTAGCACTTATAAATTTAGAAAAAATACAAGCTGTAAATCCTAATTATCTAGAATATAAGTCAAGAGTTTTGATTG
>JAHRWO010000295.1 GCA_019105125.1 Flavobacterium sp. | reverse complement strand
GTGGCACAAATTTAATAAATCTTAATCAGATTTAAAAATTTTTAATAAAAAGCCTAAATAGAAGAATTATTATTTATAAAGATTTTATTTTAGTATTTATTTTTCAATAAAATTCGATAAAACGAAAATATTTTGAATAATTCGTAATTTAAAATCAAAGTTTTATTAAATCAGCAAAAAACAATACTTGTTTTTAAAAGAGTAACAAAACAAAGGTGCATTTCCACTATCGGAAGTCCACAAAATGCTATGCTTAAAAGAAATTAGAACAACTTCTTAATGATTTGTTCTTCAGTTATACCCTCTGCATCCGCTTTATAATTTTTTACTATTCGGTGACGTAAAATACCTATAGCTACCGATTTTACATCTTCGATATCAGGAGAAAATTTACCATTAAATGCCGCATTGGTTTTAGCTGCTAAAATTAAATTCTGAGAAGCTCTTGGTCCTGCCCCCCAATCAATGTAGGTTTTCACAAACTCATTAGACAAAGGATTATCGGGACGTGTTTTGCTTACCAAAGTAACGGCATATTCAATCACATTATCCGCCACAGGCATTTTTCGGATTACATTTTGAAAATCGATAATTTCTTGGGCTGTAAATAATGGTTTTACTTTAGGCTTTAAATCAGAAGTAGTAGATTTTACCACATTTACTTCTTCTTCAAAAGTAGGATAATCTAACTTAATCGCAAACATAAAACGATCCAATTGTGCTTCTGGAAGTGGATAAGTTCCTTCTTGCTCTATAGGGTTTTGAGTAGCCAATACAAAATAAGGTAAATCTAATTTATAATGATGCCCGGCAACAGTTACGGCACGTTCTTGCATAGCCTCCAATAAAGCAGCTTGTGTTTTAGGCGGCGTTCTGTTAATCTCATCTGCTAGGATAATATTCGAAAAAATAGGTCCTTTTATAAATTTAAAATTGCGATTTTCGTCTAAGATTTCACTTCCCAAAATATCAGACGGCATTAAATCAGGCGTAAACTGAATGCGTTTGAATTGCAACCCTAATGCTTGTGAAATAGTATTTACCATCAAAGTCTTTGCAAGTCCAGGCACTCCAATTAACAACGCGTGACCACCTGAAAAGATACTCATCACTATTTGATGGACAACATCATTTTGACCTACAATAACTTTGGCTATTTCTAACTTTAATTCGTTTTGTCTTTTTACCAAGTCATTAATTAAGGAAACGTCTGACATAAATTTAAATTTTAGAATGAGAAATGAGAGTTTAGTAATCCAAACTTAGTAATTTATTTTATGAAAAAATACCCTATGAAATTTCAGAGGGTATTATTGTATTATTTTTTAAACCAATTGTTCGTGAATTTACAGTCTTTGTAATCATCACTAATTTTGATGTAAGTTTCTTTGATTTTTTCTTCAGACCATTTGGCTATCGCTTTGATTTGTTTGTCTCGCAATGCTAATTCTTTAATTTTTATAAAGTCTTTTGAAAAATCGGCTTGGTGTTCTTCAGTTCTATTATTTACTGTTATAATTTTATAAAACTTACCCGAACCTCTAGCTTCATCTAAAATTGGCATGGTAACTTCTCCATCTTTCAGGTTAGAAACTTGTGCATACAAAGTAGGATCCATTTTAGTCAATTCGAATTTTGGTTCCATTGTTCTAGGATTCAACAAAACTCCTCCATTATTTCGGGTTTCTTTTTCATCAGATGACGATCGAGCAGCATCGGCAAAAGTAATTTCTTTGTTGATAATTTTTGTTCGAATCTGTTCAATTTTCTCTCTAGCATCTTTAATAGCTTGTGAAGAAACCTTAGGAGTAATCAATATATGACGTAGTTCTACATCTTGACCTTTGATTTTTTCTACATAGATAATGTGAAAACCGAATTCCGTTTCAAAAGGTTCCGAAATTTCACCTTCTGCCAAACTAAAGGCAATATCTTTAAATTCTTTAACAAAGGGAGTTTTACGATTCATTTTATAATAACCTCCATTTGAACTGGAACCAGGATCTTCAGAAAACAATACGGCTTTACTAAAAAAACTTGAACCACTTAAGACGTCTTTACGAATTTCATTTAATTTTTCAATTACTCGATTTTTTTCCTCTTGAGAAATAACTGGTTTAACTACAATTTGAGCAATCTCCATTTCTGCACCTACCGTTGGAATTTCATCCGCAGGGATGTCTTTAAAAAAGTTACGAACTTCCTCTGGAGTTATTTCAACTGCATCTACAATCTTCTTTTGCATTTGAGAGGTCAATTTATTCATCTTAACCACATCAAAGAAATGAGTTCTTAGTTCTTCAACGTTTTTCTTATTGTAATATTTTACTACTTTCTCCATAGAACCAATTTGCTCTACAGCAGCGTCTAACTGTTCATTCAAGAAGGAATTAACTTCAGCATCGGTTACTACAATACTATCTTGAATTGCTTGGTGTGCATACAATTTATCTTCTAACTGCTTTCCTAAAAGTTCACAACGGGTAAAATTTTTAGTGTCAACTCCTTGAGATTTTAGGGTAATCAACTCCAGATCAATATCAGAGTCTAACACAACAAAATCTCCAACAACCGCAATAACTCCGTCTACTTTTTGCTTTTTTGGTTGCGCAAAGACAGATAAAGCGGTTAAAAACAAAATGGTTAAAAAGGAATTTTTATTTATAAATTTCATATTTTTTATCTTTGATGGCGTCATTCGTAATCTCTTTTTCTAAGGTATTAATTAATTCTAATTTTCTATTGTTTATTATAATTTGCTTTATAGTAGGCTTTAAAAATTCTAGAGGCGTTGAACTATCTTTTGGTAAAACATGATTCACTTTTACTAGCCAAACGGTTGTAGAATCGGGGTATTGAAAATTTTTTCCACTCAAGATATATTGATTTTTATTATCAATGGTTATAAAGGGAATTTTTTCATAAACCTGATTGATATCAACCCAAATGGAATCATTAAAGGCGTAACTTTTAAATTGTACAGCCATTTGTTCCAACTCCTTTTTATCTTTTTTGGTAAAGGAACTAAACTTTGATTTAATTTTCGCAAATTTTGGATTTTCTTTAACTAAATTGATGTAGCGCAACTTTACCAATTCAGTAGAATTCTTAAAATATTGCTTGTTTTTAACATAATAATCCTCTATTTGGACATCGGTAACTAAAGTATCAATCTGACGTATTACTAAATTTTCTAGATAATCCTTTGTGTATAAATCTACTTTGTATTGTTCAATTAAATCGTTAAAGACTTCTATTTGATCTTTTCCAATGTTTTTCTCTGCAGCTTCAAACAAAAGTTTTTTTGTTGCCCATCGATCTATAAAGGACTTAACGATAGCCAAACTATCTTCTTTTGAACTCCCTTTTGGAACTAAATTTAAGATATCTGATTCATATAAATAACTTTTACCTACACGCGCAATGGCTTTAGGCTCCTTTGGTGGTTTAAAATAATCACAAGAGGTAACCAAGAATGAAAGCAAAATTATAGGAATCAAAAATTTCATTAGTTACTAAGTTGTCTTTTAATTTGACTAAAATTGTCTTGGTTTACTTTTACTGTAAATTCTTTCTTTAGCTCATCTACCCAATGAAGTTCTAAGTATTGCTGATAATCACTAATTACCCTTCCTCTACACTCCGAAAGCTCTTTAGCTCCAGCTGGTTTTTCATCTGTAACTTGAACTACAAAATAATAATTATCTTTAGTAAGAATAGTACTAACTCCTTTTGTTAAACCTTTGAATTGAGACAAAACATCATAATCTTCTTCATATAAACCTGATTTTGATATGACATTAACTTTTCCATCCTTGTTTAATTGTTCTTTTATATATTCAAGCGATTTGCCTTTTTTCAAAAACTTTTGTGCTTTTTGAATGATTTTCAAATCAGTTGACGAAAGAATATCAGCTTGAAATCTCTTTTTCCATTGATAATTCTTAATATTATTTTTGAAATAAGTAGTTAATCCCAAAGTATCTGTTTTAGCTCGATTCCAAATTTCTTTTTCCATCAAATCAAACAACAATAAACCATCACGATACTCATCCATTACATATTTGAATTCAAGAAATTCATTTTCTAAATTTTCGTTGTAATAAGCAATCAATTGTTCGTCTGTAAATTTTTCAAACAACTCATCTACTAGTTTTGATGTTGGTTTTGAGGTTAACGTTCCTTTTTGGCTGTTGTTAATAAAATCCAAAAAGGGTTTTGCAGTAACTTTTTTATCTTTGTTTAGTGTCAAAACAACACTATTTACTTCTTTAAAATCATCAGGCATCACCCATGATTTATCATAAATCTTATCTGTAACAACCGATTTAACTTTTCCAATCACTTTCGCATCCTTTGTAAAAGAATATTTGGAACGCATTTTTTTAGCTAATGAATTCGTAATCAACAAAGAACGTTCATCTCTTTTAATTTTATCTTCTAACTCAGCTTTGGTATCGGCTAATGTTCCAACTGGATGCTTTTCAATTAGTTTTACAATGTGCCATCCAAATTGCGTTTCAAACGGAGTCGAAATCTGATTTTTTTCTTTTAAACCAAACGCTACATTTTCAAATTCTTCTGAACTCAATTGTCCTGAACCAAAACGCTGTAAAACACCTCCACGAACGGATGACGACTTATCGTCTGAAAATTGTTGGGCTAAACTTTCAAAGTTTTCACCTTGTTGAATTTTTTGATAAATTTCTTCGATAGTAGATTTAGCATTTTCTTTTGGGCCATTTTCATCTTGCTTTAATAGCATAATATGAGCCGCCGTAACTTCTCCTCTATTAGCTCTTTTGTCAACCACTTTAATAATATGATAACCAAAACGAGTTCTAAAAGGTTTTGATATCTGACCTACTTTAGTTCGGTATGCAGCATTTTCAAAAGGATAAACCATTCTAAAAGCACTAAAATATCCCAAATCACCTCCATTATCTTTTGCAGATGGATCTTCTGATGCATCTTTAGCAACGGTTACAAAATCTTCTCCTGCATCTAATCGTTTTTTTATAGCTACAACTTTTTGATATGCTTTTAACGTATCTGCTGGAGAAGCGCCTTCATCCACCAATACTAAAATATGAGAAGCTCTTACTTCTTGTTGCATTCTATCATAAGCTTCCTGAACTAACTCATTGGTTACTTTTGAATCGTTCAAATAATTTTTAGATAATTGATTGCGATATGATTTTAATTCGTTCTGATAACTGCTACCATTTTGCAATCCTAACTTATTGGCTTTTTCTACTTTTAACTTATAGCCAATAAACAATTCCAAATACTTGTCTAAATCTTTTTGAGAATCATCTTTTACTAAATCTAAATTCTTTTTGTAAACCCTAACAAATTCATCAGTGTAATAAGGATTGTTGTCAACTGTAAACAAAACTTCCTTAGTTTGAGCCAATAAATAAATAGGCGAAAGCAAGAAAACAAAAATAAGTAAGCGACTAATTTTCATAATTGAGAATACATTTTTAATTGTAATCGACAAAAATAACAATTCGAGACTATTCCACAACATTTTAAACGGACTATTAACAGAAAATTCTGCAAAAAAACATACTTTTGCACAAAATTTAGAATAATGAGTTTTAAAGAAGAAATAGCAAGAAGAAGAACTTTTGGAATTATCTCCCATCCCGATGCTGGTAAAACGACGTTAACTGAGAAATTATTGTTGTTTGGTGGAGCTATTCAAGAGGCTGGAGCTGTAAAAAGTAACAAAATTAAAAAAGGAGCTACTTCCGATTTCATGGAAATTGAAAGACAAAGAGGAATTTCGGTAGCCACTTCTGTCTTAGCTTTTAATTATAAAGATAAAAAAATCAACATCTTAGATACGCCTGGTCACAAAGACTTTGCAGAAGATACTTTCAGAACTTTAACTGCAGTTGATAGTGTAATTGTGGTTATCGACGTAGCCAAAGGGGTGGAGGAACAAACTGAAAAATTAGTGGAAGTTTGTAGAATGCGAAACATTCCAATGATTGTTTTCATCAACAAATTAGACCGTGAAGGTAAAGATGCCTTCGATTTGATGGACGAAGTAGAAAAAAAATTAAAACTTCGTGTTACGCCATTGAGTTTCCCTATTGGAATGGGATACGATTTTCAAGGAATTTACAATATTTGGGAAAAGAACATCAACCTTTTCGAAGGAGATAGCCGAAAAAATATTGAAGAAACGATTGCGTTTGACGACATCAATAGTCCAGAATTAGAAGGAATTATAGGTGAAAAACCAGCAACTCGTTTAAGAGAAGAATTAGAATTAATCGATGAAGTATATCCGCCATTTGACAGAGATGAATATTTGGCAGGTGACTTACAACCCGTATTCTTTGGTTCCGCTTTGAATAATTTTGGAGTTCGCGAATTGTTA
>JAHRWO010000071.1 GCA_019105125.1 Flavobacterium sp. | reverse complement strand
ACAAGTATTCCAAGGTACTAAAACTGAAGTTACCGTTCCGGTATCTTCTAGAGTTCTACTTAAGTTTTCAGGAGCTAAACCTTTATCTTTATAAGCTTTAGCAAACATTTTACCTGGAACTACAATCGCTAAATATTGGTCTGAAGCCGTAATGTTTAAAGCTAAACAACTTCCAACAGTTGAAGCAAATAATCCAAAAGTTGAGTGTGCTAATTTTAATAATGATTCACTAATTTTTGATAAAGCTCCAATGGCATCCATAATTCCTCCAAATACCATGGCACAAATAATTAGCCAAATAGTCGGTAACATTTTTGCCATTCCACCAGAAGTGAATAAATCAGCAAGTGTTTTGGTTTCGGTTGGAACAATTACTTCAGTAGTTATGGCTTGCATAACTCCCTTGTAAGCGGATTTAAAAGTTAAGCTATCAGCTTTTGTGATTTGAGTTACAATTTCAGGTTGAAATATAATAGCAAATATTCCAGCCAGTAAAGTCCCAACTAATAGAGCTACTAATGGTTCTGTTTTTTTAACAATTAATCCAATTACAATTACAGGAACTAAAAATAACCATGGTGTTACATTAAAGCTTGTTGTTATTGAATTTAATAAATCATCTGTATTCGCATCTCCTGTTACTTCAACTGAAAGTCCTAATATAATGAACAACAATAATGTGATAACATAGGTAGGAATTGTCGTGAATGTCATGTATTTGATATGCGTAAACAAATCAGTTCCTGCCATGGCAGGCGCAAGGTTTGTTGTGTCTGACATTGGAGATAATTTATCACCAAAATAAGCTCCAGAAATTACAGCACCAGCAACCATTCCTAAATCAAATCCTAAGGCACCTCCAATTCCGATTAAAGCGATACCCACAGTAGCAGAAGTGGTCCAAGAACTACCTGTTGCAATTGAAATTACCGAACAAATTATTAAAGTAGCAGGTAAAAACACAGCTGGACTCAAAATTTGTAAACCATAATAAATCATAGAAGGAATGATGCCACTTACCATCCAAGTTCCCGCTAAAGCACCTACCATTAATAAAATTAAGATAGCTCCAGCAGTAGATTTGATATTATTAGTTACTTCGTCTAACATTTTATGGAAAGGAACTTTTATAAAATATCCCATAATAGCCGCAACAGCACCACCTAATAAAAGAATAAATTGATTACTTCCTCCTAAAGCATTATCATCTGGTCCGTTGTATGCAAAAAGTACATTGTATGCAAGCATTCCAATTAGAGCAAAAACAGGAATTAAGGCCTCCCAAAGTTTTAACTCTCTGTTTTTTATGATTTTATATTTCATCTAGTTTTGTTTGAGGTTGCAAGATAGAAAAATGGTTTTTATTTTGAAAACTTCTAAAAAAAGAAATCCGCTGATAATTCAACGGATTTTGCATATTAGTTAGTAAAAAATTATTTTTTCAAGTGTAAATCAAAGTAATCTGCAATTTTTGCATACATGTGAATTCGATCTCTTCCACTTACGTTATGTTCGTGATTTGGATATAAGAAATAATCTACTTGTTTTCCTGCTTTAATGCAAGCCTCAATAAAATTCATGCTGTGTTGTTGAACTACTACTGGGTCTTGAGCACCGTGAATAACCAATAATCTTCCTTTTAAATCTTTCGCTTTGTTTAATAAAGACGTTTTTTCATATCCTTCTGGATTTTCTTGTGGTGTATCCATATAACGTTCTCCATACATGATTTCGTAGTATTTCCAATCGATAACTGGTCCACCAGCTACACCTACTTTGAATACATCAGAATGATTTGTCATTAACGAAGTGGTCATGAAACCACCGTAACTCCATCCAAAAACTCCTATTTTATCTGCATCTACAAATGATTTTGATTTTAAGAATTCAATTCCTTTCATTTGATCTGCCATTTCGTTTACGCCTAAATTTCTATGCGTAACCTCACAGAATTTTTTACCACGAGAATCACTTCCTCTATTATCTAAAGTGAATACTACGTATCCTTGTTGTGCCATGTAAATATCAAAGAATCCAGCACCACCTAACCAACGATTGTTTACTAATTGCGCGTGAGAACCTCCGTAAACATAAACCATTACGGGGTATTTTTTAGTAGCATCAAAGTTTCCAGGATAAATTAATCTTCCGTTTAATGGCGTTTTTCCATCAGGTGAAGTTAAGGTTACGAATTCAATTTTAGGTAAATCAATTTTTCCTGTTAAAGGATTTTCGGCTTTTACTAAAGAAGTATTCGCCATTTTATTTTTGATGTTTAAAATCGAAATTTCGTTTGGAGTGGTTAAGTTGCTGTATTGGTCTAAAATCATCGTTCCATCTGAAGAAACAGAAGCGGTGTGCGTTCCAGAAACTGTTGTTAATTGAACTGTTTTTCCTGATTTTAAATCCACTTGAAACAATTGGCGGTCTAATCCATTATTAGTTGTTCCAATGTAGTTTATTTTTGTGTTTGTAGCATCAAAGCCAAGCATATCTTTAACAACCACGTCTTTAAAACCTAAGTTTTTCAACAGTTTTCCATCGGTATTGTACAAATACATTTGGCTGAAACCAAAGAAATCGGTTTGGTAAATAAACTGCGAAGTATTGTTTGGAATAAAAGTTAACGCATGTTGTGGTTCTACCCAAGTAGCAGCTTTTTCTTCAAATAATGTCTTCACGAAAGCTCCTGTTGCAACATCATATTTATTGAATTTTAAATGATTTTGTTCACGATTCAAAATACCAATAAAAATGTGTTTTCCTGTTGGTTCCCAAGACACCATAGTTAAATATTGATCTTTTGGTTCTCCTGTTTGAATCGTTACTTTTTTAGCAGAAGCTACATCGTAAATTACCAAAGTGACATTCTCGCTAGTCATTCCAGCCATTGGATATTTAATGTCTTTGTTGGTTGCTTCGCGCTCATTCCAGTTGGTAAGCGGATAATTAGCTACCATAGTTTCATCTTTACGATAATAGGCTAATTGCGTTCCTTTTTCGTTCCACCACATTCCTCTGTCTATACCAAATTCTTGACGGTGTACATAATCAGAACCGTTTACGATTGATTTGTTTTCATCGTTGGTAACTTCAATAACTTGTCCCGATGGAGTTGTAATTCGGATATTGTTTTCTTGTAACCAAGCTACATTGTTATTAGAAGCGAATTTTGCTTGCGACCCTTCAACCGCATAACTAATCACAGAAGTAATTTGTTTTGAAACAACGTCATACGTTACTTTGTAATTGTTTTTCTTGCCTGCAACTTCCGTTTCAAACGTATTTACAGTTTTCCAATTGATTGAAAATGGAAACGTTCTAATCGTAAATTCATCATTTGAAATTTTCGATTTCAAAGCGGTTTCAAATTCAGCTTTTGAAGCTAAAGTGGAAGCTGTCCAACCGTTTGCAGCGCTTTTTTCAATAAGAGAAGAAAAGTCAGTACTTAAATACGTGATGGATTTAGAATCTTTACGCCATTGTTGGGCAGTTTGTGTTGTTGGAGCATATTTTCTTGGTCCTAAAACGGTTTCTTCAATCGTAAGATTTTGCGCCAAGGCAAAGCTTCCTACCAATAGAAAACTTAAAATATATTTTTTCATTACAGGTAAATTAATTGTGTATTAGAGTTCAAAGTTACGTATTTGTTACAAAAAAATCCGATTCATTGCTAAATCGGATTCTATTGAAATTATTTTGCTAGAATTATAAAACTCCTAATTCTACCATACATTGTCTCATCATTTGATACGTTCTTTCAATATCGTTATCTAAACCTATTGAAAAACGAATTAACCCATCGGTTAAGCCCATTTCTGCTTGCTCTTCTAATGGAATTTCTGATGAAGTTGAAGTTCCAGGGGCACTGAATAACGTTTTGTAGAATCCTAAACTTACTGCTAAGTAACCTAAGTTTCTTTCTTGCATTAATTCCATTAACGCATTGGCTTTATCTAAACTTCCAACGTCAATCGTCATCATTCCACCGAAACCGTACTCTTGATTAATCATGGTTTTGTAAATTTCATGACTTGGGTGACTTGCTAATCCTGGATAAACCGTTTTGATTCCGTCTGCTTCAAATTTCTTAGCCAAATACATTGCATTGTGGCTGTGTTGTTTCATTCTGATGTGTAAAGTTCTTAAGTTTTTCATTACAGAAGCCGAACGTAAACTATCCATTGTTGGACCTAAAAGCATACTTGCTCCATCGTTTACATTTTTTAAACTGTTGATGAATTCTTGAGAAGCACAAACTACACCACCAACTGTATCGCTACTTCCGTTGATGTATTTTGTTAACGAGTGAATTACGATATCAGCACCTAATTTCGCTGGAGCAACTGATAAAGGAGAAAACGTATTATCCACTACTAATTTGATATTGTGTTTTTTTGCAATTTTTGCCAATGAAGCAATATCAGCCACTTCTAGTAAAGGATTACTAACGGTTTCACAGTATAAAACTTTTGTATTTAGAGTAATAGCCGCTTCAACTACGTCTAATTTTGTAATGTCAACAAAAGTAGTTTTGATGCCCATTCTTGGAACAAAATTTTTCAAGAAAGCGTAAGTTCCTCCGTAGATAGTTCTACTTGAAACAATATGGTCGCCATTTCCACACAATTGCAAAAGAGTAGGAGTGATAGCCCCCATTCCAGAAGCAGCCACGTTTGCCGATTCTGTTCCTTCCATTGCAGCTAATGCTTTGTCTAAATATAAATTACTTGGCGAAGAGTGACGCGAATATAAGTAACAACCTTCAGCATTACCTTCAAAGGTGTCAAACATCGTTTTTGCTGAAAGAAATGTGTATGTTGAACTATCTGAAATCGATGGATTTACACCACCAAATTCTCCGAAATATTGTAAATCTTGAATACGATCTGCCGGATTAAATTTTTCCATAATTTTAAAGTTTAGTTGTTTATTTTAAATCAAAAATATAGTTTGGCAAACGATTATTCAATACTTAAAATTAAAATTAGATTTTTATTCTAAATTTAGTTAAAGTTGTAGTTTTTATTTCTGTTATTTATTCGTTTTAGTTACATTTGCTGACAACTAAAAAACAAACAACACAACTAACCAATGGACGTAATCGACAAAAAACTTTTAGGTTTTCTGCAAGAAGACACTAAAAGGACAACCAAGGAGCTTTCCTTATTATTAAATCTTTCCGTAACCGCTGTTTACGAACGTATTAAAAAATTAGAGCGAGAAGGAGTTATTACCAAGTACGTAGCGCTTTTAGACCGAGTTAAATTAGACAAATCTTTCGTGGTTTTTTGTCACATCAAGTTAAACCAACACACAAAAGACTATATTACAACATTTGAAAATGAAGTAGTTAAATTAACGGAAGTTTCTGAATGTTATCACGTAAGTGGTGATTATGACTATATTTTGAAAGTAAACGTAAAAGACATGGAAGAATATCGTGAGTTCATGGTTACGAAGCTTACGGGTTTACAACATATTGGAAGTACACACAGTTCTTTTATGATTGGAGAAGTAAAATATACAACCGCTTTTACTTTAAACTAAGCTATAATAATTTACCAAAAAAGTAACAAAGAATTAATTCAAAAAGCGTTACTTTTGTATCCGAATTTAAGTCAAACAACAAACTTTATATACAATCATGAGTCAATTTGATGTAACCGTTATTGGTTCTGGCCCTGGAGGATAT
>JAHRWO010000205.1 GCA_019105125.1 Flavobacterium sp. | reverse complement strand
AGGAGGCACATCATAGTCTATTTTTGGATTTGTTTCTTTAATCATAAAGTTCCTTTTATTTCTTTTTGCTTTTTTTATTAATTAAAAATCGATAATCTTCTAACAATATTTTTAATTCTTTAACAATTGGGTTTTTTAATCTTCCTTCTATAATTTTTGTCACTTCTGTATGAAACCAGAGTTTTTTCTCTTTACTTGTGTTAAAAGCTTTCCAAATTTCTTCCCCCTTTACTTGATAAGCGTCAATAGTTGATTGCATATTATGAATTTTATCTGCTGCACAAACCATTAAAGAGCCTTTTGAATCTTCCTCTAAGTTTTTAAGATATTTCTTTTTGCGCTCAATCCATGTCCTTTTTTCTTCAGCTTTAGACATTGAGGCATCCTTTTCTTCCGAAACACCCTCAACTATCTCTACCACTCTTGGGCCAAAATCTTTTTTCATTTGCTTTTTTGAGTATATTTTTTCAGAAACATCTTCTAAAACATCATGAAGTAAAGCAGCGCAAATAATATCTTCATCATTTGTATACTGAGCTACAATCATGGCTACTGCAAAAGGATGAGATATATAGATGGTACCATCACCTTTCCGAGTCATGCCGTTGTGACTCATGGCTGCTACTTGAATGGCTTTATTAATTTTGGGTGTAAATTTCATAATATGAGTTTTTAAAAAACCTTTCTTGTGAATAAAATTGGACAGTAAGTGGAAAAAATTAAGTCGCTGTTCAAGCTATATACAGTATAGCAATTTTTTGAGGAAAAAACAATAATTTGAAGAAAAACTTTAAGATAATTTTATGTTTGTTTATTATAATTATGCTCTTTTAGAAATTTAAAAAAAAAGCATAACCCTCATAAGTAAATTAAAAGGGGTTAAAGAAACAAATCAAAACTTAAAACAAACTGAATCTTATATTATTAAATCCAATGAGCTTTCTCATACTCACTTTGTTCTCTTCGGTTTTTTGGTATTGATGAGTTGCCGCTTCTTACAAAAAAGAATTCATTACCCTCATAATTGATAAAAACAGGTTTACTTGATCTTAAAACTTTAACCAAACATATCTCCTTACCATCTATGATTGGAAATGAAATCTTAATATATTTTTCAAAAGACTCTCCAAGATATTTTTTTACCAATTGTCGTAGATGTAATTCAAATCCATCCTTATTCTTTTTAGAGAGCGTATTAAAATCTCTATCAAGCCCCAGTGAATTTCCATCATCATCAACACCTATTACTAAAGTGCCTCCTTCTGAATTTAAAAATGCAGAAATTGTTTTTACAACAACATATTCAAGTTTTTTATTTAGAATTCCATCACGCACATCAAATCTGAGTGTAGATTTGAACTCAACTGACTCATTTTCTCCACCGTTTATTAATTCCTTAACAGCTAAATCTTTAGCACTAACAGAATGGCTTCTTAACTCAATTCTTGATTTTAATTCCTTAAACAAAGCATCTGCTCTTTTTTCCAGAAATATTAAATAGTCATCACTGCTAATTCCAAACCCGTCAATACTATTAATGAGATGAGTTTTTAAAGATTTGGGTAGTTCCTCATTTTCATCCCAAAAGTCTTGAATATAGATTGAAGGCGCTTTAGCTCTGATTTTCCTTTTATTTAAATCGTCACTAACCAACGTGATATTAGCTAAACTATTTTCATTTGCAATATTGTTTTTCTTTAAATAGGCCTTGGGGAAAAAATGATGATAATTTTTACTATTTGCAACTTTTAACCATGAATTGTCTAAAATTACCTTACCATTGCTTCTAAAATCCTTTGGTTCATGATACGCAAGTAGGCATAAAATTGCCTTACAATAACTACTTCCAGCACTGAAGCTTGTATCAATTATATCTCTCGGTGAATTCAAATATACTTTAACTTCATCATAATTGGGTCTAATCCCATTCAAAATTTCATCAATTCTCTTAATATCTTGAGATAATTTAGATTCAGTAGAGCTAGAATATCTAAAAGATAAAGACATTCTCCAAAAAAACTCTTCTAAATATTTGGCTTGTTCACCTTTTGGTTTATCTTTTTGTAAGTAGAAAAAATATGAAAATGGAACTAATAAAGAATCATAGGGTAACAGTGCTGAAACAGGAATTCTATAGACTGCACGAAAATAATCAATGCTTTCTTTTATAGATGAAATGACATCGTCCCAAATATCTATTATTTCTTGTTTATCTAACTGCAGTATCACCTTCCTCTTACATTCTTTATTTTTACTTAAAATTAATCCTAAAAGATTCAAAATTACTGAACTAGATATAGTATCGTACTTAACCTCAGCCAAATCTTTTAAAAATTCTTGAAATTTATATTCCATATCAAATTTTTGTTCTTCATCGTATGTCTTTGCTGACATAATCTCAAATAAAGTTAGAGTCTGACCCCCCGTGTTTATTCTTGTAAATACTTCTATGGCTGATTCGATATCTTCTTTTTTTAATACAATCGTCGAGAAATCATAAGTAGAAAAGGTTTGAGAATAATAATGTATCTTTTTAAGATATTCATCAGAATAATTATCTTTAATCTCTAAAAATTTCTCATTAAAATTTAATACATCATTTAATGAAATATATAGTCCATCTGTCTTTTCTGACACAACAATTTGTTCATCATTGTCTTCAATATCTCCATCAAGATTCACAAATATTTTAGAATAATCAGTTATCTTTTTTTCACCCTCTTTTTGAATTTGGGCTCCCAAATAAGCCGCATACAAAGAAGTAATTCTTTGTTGTCCATCCAAAACATACTGAACCTTACTGTCTTCCGGGATTTCTGGCAAATCAAGATTACCAATATTTTTGATTTCATTGAGACGCTCATTTGTTTCCCATAGAATAAATGTTCCAATTGGGTAACCTTTTAAAATGCTGTCTAGCAATTGAGCTGTTGCTTCAATACTCCAAACAAAATTTCTCTGAAACTTAGGAACCTTAATATATCCTTTTTGAACATCTAAAATTAGCTCTGTATATTTTTTTGAATCTGGTTTTGGTTGTAAACTCATTTGTCCTCCTTATTGTAATTATATATCACTTTCCTCAACTCCTCCAAAATCCGCACCATACCATAGGTATCTAGAGTACAATAATCCCTCAAATCTTTCAAAATAGCTTCTTTCTCAGCCTCATTTTTGCCAAGCAAAATAGTGTCTGTCCATTTTCTTCTAGCTAGTAATCCATCGGAAACATTGAGGTCGTGGTAACTAGATTCGGGTGCTAAAACCGGCAACACATATTTCAAACTAGCACTGCCTTTGAAATCTTTATCGACAAAATACAATTGTTTAAAAACC
>JAHRWO010000155.1 GCA_019105125.1 Flavobacterium sp. | reverse complement strand
CGAACATTTGGCTGTTTTGAAATTGCGTAACGATATGAAATCGCCAATTTTATGTTTGTACGGACCTCCAGGGGTTGGTAAAACCTCAATTGGAAAATCTATTGCAGAAGCTTTAGGAAGAGAATATATTAGAATGTCTTTAGGCGGTTTACGTGACGAAGCAGAAATTCGTGGTCACAGAAAAACCTACATTGGTGCAATGCCAGGACGAATTCTTCAAAATATTAAGAAAGCCAAAACATCAAATCCAGTATTTGTTTTAGACGAAATTGATAAATTATCTTCAAGTCATAACGGTGATCCATCTTCGGCTTTATTAGAAGTTTTAGATCCAGAACAAAACAAAGAATTTCATGATAATTTCTTGGAATTAGGATATGATTTATCAAAAGTGATGTTCATTGCAACATCCAATAGTTTGTCAACGATTCAGCCAGCACTTCGTGACCGTATGGAAATCATCGAAATGACAGGTTATACGATTGAAGAAAAAATCGAAATCGCGAAAACACACTTGTTGCCAAAACAATTAAAAGAACACGGATTAACCGCTAAAGATTTACAAATCGGAAAAAGACAATTGGAAAAAATCGTAGTAGGTTATACGCGTGAATCTGGAGTTCGTGGATTAGAAAAGAAAATCGCTCAAATGGTACGTCATGCAGCAAAATCTATTGCTATGGAAGAACCATACAACGTAAAAGTTTCGGATGCTGATATTTTAGAAGTATTGAAATCGCCACGAATGGAGCGCGACAAATACGAAAATAACGATGTTGCAGGAGTAGTTACTGGTTTAGCATGGACATCCGTTGGTGGTGACATTTTATTCATTGAATCCTTAATCTCAAAAGGAAAAGGATCAATGACCATGACGGGTAATTTAGGAACCGTTATGAAAGAATCAGTTACCATTGCTTTGGAATACATTCGTGCTAATTCAGAAGATTTAGGGATTAATCCAGAAGTTTTAAATAATTATAACATTCATATTCACGTTCCAGAAGGAGCAACGCCAAAAGACGGACCAAGTGCCGGAATTGCCATGTTGACTTCTATGGTGTCTTCTTTTACCCAAAAACGAGTGAAAAAACACATCGCCATGACAGGAGAAATCACACTTCGTGGAAAAGTATTGCCAGTAGGTGGAATCAAAGAAAAGATTTTAGCTGCTAAAAGAGCGAATATCAAAGAAATCATTTTGTGTAAGGAAAACAAACGTGATATCGAAGAAATTAAACCCGATTATATCGAAGGTTTAACGTTTCATTACGTGGACAGAATGAGTGAAGTGTTAGACATCGCCATTACAAATCAAAAGGTGAAAAGCGCCAAAGATTTAGGAACTAAAAAATAATTTCAAATTTATAATTACAGGAACTCTCAATAATTCACTTATTGGGAGTTCTTTTTTTGTTTCCTAACCTATATAATTTTATCTTCGCACTTGCGTTATAAGTAAGATTAACATCAAAAAATGCTAAGAAAACTCGTATTCCTTCTCGCTTTTCTACTATCGGCTTCAGTTTTTAGCCAAATAGGAGGTAAAGCAGTATATCAGTTTTTGAACTTAGCACAATCACCGCGACAAGCTGCTTTAGGTGGGAAAACGGTTACCGTTGTGGACTATGATGTAAATCAGGCTTTTTATAATCCAGCTACGATAAATCCTGATATGCACAATCGCTTGTCTGCAAATTACGGAAGTTATTACGGAGAAGTTTCTTATGGAACTGCGGCTTATGCTTACACGTATGACCGTCATTTGCAAACTTTTCACGCTGGAATTAGCTATATCAACTACGGGACTTTTGAAGGTCGTGATGAACTTGGGAATGTAACCTCCAATTTTACAGGAAGTGAAGCTGCATTATCACTAGGTTACGCCTATAATTTACCTTGGACCGATATGTATGTTGGGGCCAATGCTAAATTGATTTCTTCTACTTTAGAAAGTTATAATTCCATTGGAGCAGCGGTAGACTTAGGGTTTTTGTATGTCGATACAGCAAATGATATTAATTATGGTTTTACGATTCGAAATTTAGGTTTTCAAATTAAGCCGTATGAAACTACCAATGAAAAGTTACCATTAGCTATTGATGCCGGAATTTCGCAATTGATGGAAAATGTTCCAATTCGTTGGCATGTGACTTTTGAAAATTTACAACAATGGAATATTGCGTTTTCCAATCCAAATCGAGCACAAGGAAGTTTAGATGGAGGTTCGGAAGAAGAAAAAGTATCGTTTTTTAACAACGCTTTACGTCACCTAATTTTAGGAGCCGAATTGTTTCCAGAAAAAGGCTTTAATCTTCGATTAGGTTACAACTTTAGAAGAAGTGAAGAATTACGAATCTTAGACCAACGCAATTTTTCAGGAATTTCTGTTGGTTTTGGATTGCGTTTTGGAAAAGTAAAATTCGATTATTCCTATTCCAGATATACCGTGGCAGCCAATACGAGTTTATTTGGTTTGATGATTGATTTGAATTAGTAAAAAGTAAAAAGTGAAAAAGTTAATTAAAATTTTGATTTCTATAGTTTTTATTTGGACAAACGATTGTTATTGCCAACAAAAAAATAATGAAAGGTTAGATTTTAAAAACTCTATAGAATACTCTATTGAGAGTGTAAGTAATGAATTGAATCCATTAATAAAAAAAATAAATATTCTTTTTAACGATGGTGATATTGATAGTTTAACGATGAATGACTATCACTTGTGTAAATCTACAATTAATATGAATAAACAATTTGTAGAAAAATTAGTTGAAGTTGATAATGAAATTAATTTAAAAAGTGGAACTATAAAATATTTAGAAGATTGTGAAAAAATTCTTGATATTTTTATACTACCAGTCATAAAGGTTTTAAATTATTCTGAAGAAATTGACAGAAATAAAATTATTGACGGAATTTCATTAATTGAGACTTCATTGAAACAAACTACCGATTTAAGCCAATCACTCGATGAATTTTGTTTGAAATATAACTTATCAAGAAGAATGAGAGATTTTGATAAGAACGTATTTAAAGAGAAAATCGAAAAACTCAAGTCAGAATTAAATAATTAATTCACTTATTTTTGATTATATATGAAAAAAATTACCATAGCAATAGACGGTTTTTCGTCAACAGGAAAAAGTACATTGGCTAAGCAATTGGCTGCAGCATTGGGTTACGTTTATGTAGATACGGGTGCGATGTATCGTGCAGTAGCGTATTTTGCGATGCAACATAACTTGGTTTCAGAAACCCATTTAGATAAAGCAGGTTTGATTGCTCAATTACCGAATATCAATTTACGTTTTCAATTCAATCCTGCTTTAGGATTTGCCGAAATGTACTTAAACAACGAGAATGTAGAAACCCAAATCAGAACGATTGAAGTTTCTGGTATGGTAAGTAAAGTAGCAGAAATCTCGGAAGTTCGTGCTATGTTAGTCGAGCAACAACAAGCTATGGGTAAAGACAAAGGTATTGTGATGGATGGAAGAGACATCGGAACCGTAGTTTTCCCTGATGCCGAGTTGAAATTATTCATGACAGCAAGTTCGAAAACTAGAGCGCAACGAAGATTTGATGAGCTAGTAGAAAAAGGACAACACATCACTTTCGAGGAAGTACTTCAAAATGTGGAAGAGCGCGATTATATCGATACACATAGAGAAGATTCTCCTTTAATAAAAGCAGAAGATGCCATTGAAGTCGATAATTCTAGCTTGACTAAAAAAGAGCAATTTGAATTGGTCTTGAACTTAGTAAAAGAAAAAATGTAAATCAATTAAAACAATTATATGAAATTTTTAACCAATTCTCTTAAAGTAACTTTTCTATTATTAACAGTTTTATTTTTAAATGGTTGTAGTGGAGATGAAGAAAGCGACGAGACAACAGCAAACATTCAAGGCGTTTGGCAATTAGGTCGCATGTACGGAACAGCCAACTACACAGGAATGAATGCCAATTTAGAAGGTGATTCTGAAGGTACGATGGAGTTCAAATCGGATGGTACTTATGATAGTAACATTATTAGCGCTTATTTAACGGTTTCAATTCCTGCTATGAGTTATTCTGAAACCACACCAATTGATGCTGCTTCAACTACTGGTAATTATTATTATGACGAAATAACGGATGATTTAGAAATTGATGGCGAAATGTCGAAAGTAGTTGTTTTGAATGCTAATTTCATGAAAATTAAAACGTTAATAAACGATAGTGGTGTAACAGGTGAGCTATTTACCGAATATCACAGATAATATTTTTAAAAGTAAAAAGGCTGTC
>JAHRWO010000392.1 GCA_019105125.1 Flavobacterium sp. | reverse complement strand
CAAGTACAAAAAGCATTAAACATCGGAAACTGGGTTTCTATTGTATTAACTTTAATTTCTTGCTACTTCTTAGTTGACTTTATGTTGCCAGAAGTATTAACATTAAACTTCTATGGAGAAGGTGATAAAGAAATCGATTCAATTCGTGTTTTCTATGCTACTATTGTTGGTTTATTTGTAGGTGGAGCAATTTCATCTGTAACGGAATATTATACAGGATTAGGTACAAAACCAGTATTGGCTATCGTACAAAAATCATCAACTGGAGCTGGAACTAACGTAATCGCTGGTTTAGCAACAGGTATGATTTCTACTTTCCCAACTGTTTTATTATTTGGAGGTGCCATTTGGGCTTCTTATGCTTTAGCAGGATTTTATGGTGTTGCTTTAGCGGCTTCTGCAATGATGGCTACAACTGCAATGCAATTAGCAATTGACGCTTTCGGGCCAATTTCTGATAACGCTGGAGGAATCGCAGAAATGAGTGAATTACCAAAAGAAGTTCGTACAAGAACCGATATTTTAGATTCAGTAGGAAATACTACAGCTGCTACAGGAAAAGGTTTTGCAATCGCATCTGCTGCATTAACTTCGTTAGCTTTATTTGCTGCGTATGTAACGTTTACTGGAATTGATGGAATCAACATTTTCAAAGCACCAGTATTAGCCATGTTATTTATTGGAGGCATGATTCCTGTAGTGTTCTCTGCGTTAGCAATGAACTCTGTTGGAAAAGCAGCAATGGACATGGTGTACGAAGTACGTCGTCAGTTCAAAGAAATTCCAGGAATTATGGAAGGAACTGGAAAACCAGAATACGGAAAATGTGTTGAAATTTCTACAAAAGCCGCTTTACGCGAAATGATGTTGCCAGGAATTTTAACAATTGGTTTCCCAATAGCAATCGTATTATTAGGTAAATTAGTTTACGGAGATAACAACCAATTAATCGCTGAAATGCTAGGTGGTTATATGGCAGGAGTTACCGTTTCAGGTGTGCTTTGGGCGGTGTTCCAAAACAACGCTGGTGGGGCTTGGGATAACGCTAAAAAATCTTTCGAAGCTGGTGTTGAAATCAACGGAGAAATGACGTACAAAGGTTCTGATGCACACAAAGCTGCGGTAACTGGAGATACAGTTGGAGATCCATTCAAAGATACTTCTGGGCCATCAATGAATATTTTAATCAAGTTAACATGTTTAATTGGTTTAGTAATCGCTCCAATCTTAGGAGGTCACGGTGCTACAACTGAAAACGGTGCTTGTTGTGCAAAAACAGAAATGATGTGTTGCGACAAAGGAAAATGCGATATGTCTAAATGTGCTGAAATAACAAAAGAAGAATGCGCTAAAATGTGTGAAGAGAATGGTTGTTCTGAAGAATGTAAAGAAAAATGCATGTCAATGTATGACGAAAACGGCAAATTCATTGGCAAAGAAAAACACGTTCACGGACCAAATTGCAACCACGGTGATCACCAAGAAATCATCAACATGGAAGTTAAAAAAGTAAAAGACGCTAACGGAAAAGTGAAAGCAACGGTTACTTTGACTAAAATGGTAGATGGTAAAGAAGTAAAAGAAGAAAAAGTTTTTGAAGGAGACGATTTAGAAGTAGAAGCAAAAATTGCTGAACTAGGAAAATAATTTAGAAGAATAAAGAGAAAAGCCTCACAACGTGAGGCTTTTTATTTTAAAATAATCCGTTTAATTCGGCATCAATTCGATTGATAATCATTCCTAGATCTTCTGGATTGTTTACAAAATCAATATTGTCTACATCAATGATTACTAATTTCCCTTTGTTGTAGGTTTGAATCCAAGCTTCGTATCGTTCGTTCAAACGACTTAAATAATCAATCGAAATCGAGTTTTCGTAATCTCTTCCTCTTTTATGAATTTGACTCACTAAATTTGGAATCGAACTTCTCAAATAAATCAATAAATCTGGCGAACCCACTAAACTTTCCATCAATTCGAAAAGGGAAGTGTAATTGTTATAATCACGATTCGACATTAATCCCATAGCGTGAAGATTGGGTGCAAAAATATGAGCGTCTTCATAAATGGTTCGGTCTTGAATAATATTTTTTCCACTTTCACGAATTTGTAATACTTGACGAAAACGGCTATTCAAAAAGTAAATTTGAAGATTAAAACTCCAGCGCTCCATTTGGTGATAAAAATCATCTAAATACGGATTATCAACTACATCCTCAAAATGAGGTTCCCATTTAAAATGTTTAGCTAATAATCGAGTTAACGTTGTTTTTCCTGCTCCTATATTTCCTGCTACTGCTATGTGCATTACGGTAAAATTATTTTGTAATTAGTAATTTCATTTTGGGTAAAAATAGACAAAATTCCATCTTTAAAGAAAAAATTCGATATGATTTTTTCATCAATTCTTATTTTACTGCTACTCTTTGTAGTTAGATTGTAATAATACATTATATTATCTACAACATATAACGAATTGCCGTTTTTTGTTAGTTGGATAGCATCGTACTGAGGTAAATTCCCCAATTTTTCTATGGTTCCATAAATTGAAATACGATACAAATTCCATTTTAAATCCGTCCAATAAAAATGCGTATAATCCGATTGATAAGATGAAATTGGATTTTCAAGCATAGTAGAAATCCATTTAAAAGTATCGGTATTTACATTGTACAAGCCTATTTTTGACGAAATACTATCATAAAACCATACTTGATTTTGTGAAGATAATGCCACAGCTTCTAAGTTGACGGGAGTTGTGTTTAAATTGAAATCAATTCTCTTGATTTCGTTCAACTGATTGTCTAAGAGTACTACCGTGTTGAAATTTTTATAAAAAACCACAATTTGTAGTGGATTTTGGAAGTCGACATTAGTTATTTTCCCTAAGCTCAAATTGTTATATTGATAGGTAGTAATATCACTTTTTTTAAATAGAATATTGTTTTTAATGCTATAAATGTTTTTCTGATTGTCATAGCCTAAAAACAAATCGCATGCTAGTGCAGAATCACTTTGTTTTACTGTATTTATTGATTCTTGAGCAATAATTGCAAGACAAAAGAAATTCAAAGTCAAAACAAAAAAGATCTTATTAAATGACATGATTCTGAATTTAATTAAACAAGGCTCTAAGATACTACTTTAACGTAAAATTTAACGTAAAATTCTGTAACAAATAAGTTATACTAGAGTCTACTAATGAATTAAACATAACATACATCATGAGAAAAATATTTTTTGCTTCATTAGCTATGCTTTCAGGGTTTTTAAACGCACAGAGTTTTCAAGGAATGGCGGTTTATGAATCCAAAACGAGTACTTCTGATATGACTTCTAATTTTAGAGGAAACCGCGAAATAACTCCCGAAATGCAAAAACAAATCGAGGAGCGTATGAAAGCCATGTTTGAAAAAACATTTGTACTAACCTTTGATAAAAATGCATCTACTTATGTTGAAGAAGAAAAAATAGAAGCAACTAACCAACAAGGAGGTTTCCGAATGATGTCTTCCATGATGGGCGGTGGCGGAACACATTATAAAAATGTGAAAGAAAAATTGTTTACCGTGGATAAAGAATTTGCAGGTAAAGAATTTTTAGTTCAAGATACATTGCCAAAATTAGAATGGAAATTATCAGGGGAAACCAAACAAATTGGTAATTACATGTGCTTTAAAGCAACAGCAGCAAGGCCTGTAAGTCAGTCTGATTTTAGAAATTTCAGAAGAAAAAAAGAAGAGGATAAAAAAGAAGAGGATAAAAAAGAAGAGCCAAAGAAAGAAGAAGCAAAACAAGAAAATCGCAGTACTAATTTTATGGATCAATGGGAAGTGCCAAAGGAAATTGTAGTAACGGCATGGTACACACCAGATATTCCTGTTAATCAAGGACCTGAAAACTATTGGGGATTACCGGGGTTAATTCTAGAAGTTAGCGATGGAAAAACAGTTATTTTGTGTTCTAAAATTGTATTAAACCCAAAAGAAAAAAAAGAAATTAAAGCACCTAAAAAAGGAAAATTAGTTACCCAAGCTGAGTACGATAAAATTGTAGCCGATAAAATGCAAGAATGGAGAGAAATGGGCCGTCAAAGTGGTGGAAATTTTAGAATGGGTCGTTAATTGGTAATAATTTTAGAACAAACAAAATGATAAAAAAATTAATTTTTTTGTTGGGAATTTTAACTTTTAACTGGGGCTATTCTCAAAATATAAAACTTGAAGGAATTGTAAAAGATACCTTAGGCAATCCCCTAGAAATGGCAAATATTATGGTGATAAACCAAGCCACAAAAGCCATGGATGGATACGCGATAACTAATGAAGAAGGTAAATTTCAAATTAGTGTAAAATCAAATTCAACGTACCAATTAAAGGTGAGTTTTATTGGTTTTCAGGCTTTTAATCAAGAATTTACTACAAAGACAGAAAACATTCGAAAAGTAATTACACTCAAAGAAGGTGGTGTCCTTTTAAAAGGGGTAGAAATTGTTCAAGAAATGCCTGTTTCTATTAGTGGCGATACCATTGTTTACAATGCCGATTCTTTTAAAACGGGTACCGAAAGAAAACTAGAAGATGTATTAAAAAAACTTCCCGGTGTTCAAGTAAATGAAGATGGAGAAATTGAAGTTGAAGGTAGAAAAGTTACTCAATTATTAGTGGAAGGTAAGAAGTTTTTTGAAGGCGATACAAAAATTGGTTCCAAAAACATTCCGTCAGATGCGGTTGATAAAGTGCAAGTATTGCGAAATTTCAATGAAGTTTCTCAATTAAAAGGATTAGAAAATAACGAAGAAAATATTGCTTTAAATATCAAGCTTAAAAAAGGTAAAGACAAGTTTTGGTTTGGTGATATTTTAGTAGGTGGCGGACCAGATGAACGCTACGTTATCAATCCGAAAATATTTTACTATAGTCCAAAGACTACAGTTAATGTAATTTCAAATTTCAATAATATTGGAGAAGTTCCTTTCTCTATTCGCGATTTCTTTCGTTTGACAGGTGGGGCAAGAAATACGATTGCTAGAAGCGGAACAAACATAGGAATTTCGAGTAATAATCTTGGAATTTCAACTACTCAAAATGATAGAGCTTTAGAGCTTGATACAAAGTTTGGTGCTTTAAATTTAACCCAACAAGTTACAGATAAATGGAATCTTAGTGGATTTGGAGTAATTTCTTCAAACAAAACCCTAACGAATACAAAATCTAACTTTGGAATTTTTCAGCCTAATTCATCAGAGTTGCAAACCATTGAAGATCGTTCTGATGTATCTAATTTAAGAGATAATTTGGTGGTTTTTAAATTAGGTTCGAAATACAAAAAAAGCGCGGATTTTCAATTGGATTATGATGCAACTTTTCGTCGTTCAAGTCAATCGGAAGATAATGTAGTAAATTCACAATCTACTATTTTTTCAAGTTCAGGAAATATTGATAGAACAAACAATATCATTTCTTTTAAAGATCAAGATCCGGTTGCTTTTCAACAAAGTTTAAATATGTTTTGGACCAAAGACGAGAAAAATACATTTGTTTTAGAAGTCCAACATTTATATCAAGATGAAGATCCGTTTTACAATCCTAGCTTGCTTGAAGATCCATTCCCAGGAATCGGATTTCAATCAGGACAAAGTCGTTATGATATTCGACAAGAACGTTTTGTGAAAACAAATAAAGTTGATGCTAAAGCAGATTACTATTATACCATCAATAATAAAAGTATTTTAAATATTACTTTGGGAAATACAAATTCGTATCAAGGTTATAATTCATCAATTTTTCAGTTATTAGACAATGGTTCACTGTATCAATTGCCTGATAATGGTGATTTAATTTTTGATAACGATGTGAAGTATAGTTTTAATGATGCTTATTTAGGGATGCATTATAAATTCATCATTGGTAAAAATTTTACTTTTAATCCAGGTGTGAATTTTCACCAATTTAATATTTACAACGATCAATTAAACTCAAGAGTTCGTGATGATTTCTTCAGAGTTTTACCAGATGTTTTTGCTCAATGGGATATCAAGAAATCGGAGTCGTTGACCTATAATTATAGAATGAGTAACTTTTTTAATGATGTAAATACATTGGTTGATGGTTTTACGTTAAACAATTTCAACTCGTTAAGTTCGGGTAATCGATTTATTGAGAACGCATTGCAACAAAATCATAATTTACGATACTCAAAATACAATTTGTTTAATTACACAACGATTTTTGCATTTTTGAATTACACATCAACAAAAGATCCTGTGGTGAATCGTTCGTTCTTTAATGGAATTAGCCAAATCAGTGAAAGAGTAAATGCTAATTTTACAAATGAATCGGTTTCAGGAACTTTTTCGTACCAACGTTCTTTTAAAAAATATTATAAAGCAAGTGCTGTAACGAATATTACTTGGACGAAAAACAATCAGTTATTTGTTAATCCGGCAGATCCAACAAATCCAGGTGTTGATTTTTCTAGAAGTATCGAAAACTGGAATCAATTTTACCGTGTGAGTTTAGGAACTCAATTTCAAAAAATGCCTAATATAGAAGCGGCTTACGGAATCAATATTAATGAAAATCCAGGTGCAGTTTTTACAACACATAGTCCGTCAGTAACTTTAGATTACAGAATTATTGAAGGTTTAGCGTTGACTTCGACTTATACTTATAATGATTTCAGATCAAGAGATGGAAACATTAATAATACTTTCGATTTGTTAACAGCAAGTATAAACTACAGAAAAAAAGATTCTAAGTTAGAATATAGAATTAGCGGTACCAACTTGTTGAATACAAAATCAATTAACCGAGATAGTTTTAATGTAGTAAGTTTTAATTCATCTCAATATTTTGTTCAGCCGAGATACATCATATTTTCATTACAATACAGCTTGTAGTAATTTTGAAACACTTATAAAAAAGAAAGGCTCCAGAGATTATCTGAAGCCTTTTTTAATATTTGGTGCTATTTATAATTTAAAAGCAGCTTTTACTTGATCTACAAAATCTAATTTTTCCCAAGTAAATAATTCTACAGTTAATGTTTTAGATTCTCCACCTGGAGCCGTAAACGTTTTAGTCACGACTTCTGGTGTTCTTCCCATGTGTCCATAAGCAGCAGTTTCACTGTAAATCGGATTTCTTAATTTCAAACGTTGTTCAATAAAGTACGGACGCATGTCGAAAATACCTTCAACTACTTTACTAATTTCTCCATCAGTTAAGTTTACTTTCGATGTTCCATAAGTGTTTACATTGATTGATGTTGGTTCGGCAACTCCAATTGCATAAGAAACTTGCACTAAAATTTCGTCAGCAACACCAGCAGCTACTAAATTTTTAGCAATATGACGAGTCGCATAAGCAGCAGAACGGTCTACTTTAGATGGGTCTTTTCCTGAGAAAGCACCACCACCGTGAGCTCCTTTTCCACCGTAAGTATCTACGATAATTTTTCTTCCTGTTAAACCAGTGTCTCCGTGAGGTCCTCCAATTACGAATTTTCCTGTTGGGTTAATGTGATATTTAATTGCATCATTAAATAAATGAGCGTATTGAGGATTTTTAGCAATCACTCTTGGAATCAAAATTTCAATGATATCTTTTTTGATTTTAGCCAACATCGTTGGTTCATCAGCAAAATCATCATGTTGAGTTGAAACTACGATAGCATCAATACGAACCGGTTTGTTATCATCAGAATATTCTAAAGTAACTTGAGATTTTGCATCCGGACGTAAGTAAGTGATTTCTTTGTTTTCTCTTCTTAAATCCGCTAATTCTTGAAGAATTTGGTGTGATAATTTCAATGCTAAAGGCATGAACTCAGCTGTTTCATTTGTGGCATAACCAAACATCATTCCTTGGTCACCAGCACCTTGCTCTTCTTTGCTAGCTCTGTCAACTCCTTGGTTAATGTCAGCAGATTGTTCGTGAATAGCAGATAAAACACCACAAGAATTCGCTTCGAACATATATTCGCTTTTTGTATAACCAATTTTCTTGATTACATCTCTTGCGATAGTTTGTACATCTAAATACGTGTTTGATTTAACTTCCCCAGCTAAAATTACCTGACCTGTAGTTACTAAAGTTTCACAAGCTACTTTTGACTCAGGGTCAAATGCTAAAAAGTTATCAATTAATGCATCTGAAATTTGATCCGCAACTTTGTCAGGATGTCCTTCACTCACTGATTCTGACGTAAATAAATAAGCCATAATAAATTATTTTTAAATTTTAAGCGAGGAAAAATAATTGCAGGTAGTGCCTAAAGGAGTAGTAATTACTGCTTTAGCATTTTTTAATGAGGTTGCAATCAGTTCAAATTTTTCCTCTTAGTTTTCGGATGCAAATGTATGAAATGAAATTGAATTCCAAATGATTGTTAACTTTTTTTTATTTTTTCTTTGGAAATTATAAATAGAGGTTTCTTTAGATAAATTTTCATATTGAAATTTGTTTTTAATGAAAAATAATCTAAATATTTATTTTTAAATAACAAAATTTAGAAAAATAATCTATTTATTTTTTTATTGTAGAAAATAAATCTAATTTTGCCCTGTCAAACTAAAAGAAATAAGAAATGAACTTTACAATGTGCAATATGTGTATGATGATGTGGAATAATCCGCAGAGGAAACCTATTGCATAATTTTAAAAGTAAATTAATTCAATATAACCTCTGCCGAAAGCAGAGGTTTTTTTATTTCTAAAAACACAACAAATATGAAAATAGCCATTTACAATCCAAGACGATGTTGTCGAATGTGTAGCTGAATCAAACTCAGTAAAATCAAAAAAATACTTTAAAAACACACAATAACATCAAAAATAAAAATATCATGAGCACAAATAAATTTGCAACAAACGCATTACACGCAGGACACGACACAACTAAAAACGCAGGAACGAGAGCGGTTCCAATTTACCAAACTACATCCTATGTGTTTAATAATTCAGACCACGCAGCCAATCTTTTTGGTTTAGCCGAAGCTGGTTTTATTTATACAAGATTAAACAACCCAACAAACGACATCTTAGAACAACGCTTAGCCAAATTAGAAGGTGGAATCGGTGCTGTCGTAACCGCTTCAGGAACAGCAGCAATTTCAACTGCTTTATTAACGTTATTAAAAGCAGGCGACCACATTGTAGCTTCTAACAGTTTATATGGTGGAACTTATAATTTATTAAACGTGACTTTGCCAAGATTAGGCATCACAACAACCTTCGTAGATCCATCAAATCCAGAAAATTTTTTAAAGGCTGCTCAAGAAAATACTCGTGTGTTTTTCGCCGAAAGTTTAGGAAATCCAAAATTAGATGTACTCGATTTAAAAGCCATTTCAAAAGCCGCACAAACCTACAAAGTGCCTTTTATAGTAGATAATACAGTGGCAACACCCTTTTTGCTAAACCCAATCGAACACGGAGCCAACATCGTAATTCATTCATTAACAAAATACATCGGTGGAAACGGAACTTCGCTTGGAGGAGTTATCATTGATGCAGGAAATTTTGATTGGAGCAACGGAAAATTCCCGGAATTCACAGAACCTTCAGCAGGTTATCACGGATTAAAATATTATGAAGTGTTAGGCGCTGCATCTTTTATCGCAAAAGTTAGAATCGAAGGTTTACGTGATTTAGGTGCTGCTTTGAGTCCGTTTAACGCATTTCAAATTATTCAAGGATTGGAAACTTTATCCATTCGAATCAAAAAGCACAGTGAAAATGCTTTGGAATTAGCAAAATGGTTACAAAAACGTCCAGAAGTGGCTTGGGTAAATTATCCTGGATTGATTTCATCAAAATATTATGATTTAGCACAAGAATATTTACCAGAAGGACAAAGCGGTATCGTAACTTTTGGATTAAAAGGCGGTTACGAAGCTGCTAAAAAAGTAGCCGATGAAACCCAGTTTTTCTCATTGTTGGCGAATATTGGTGATACAAAATCATTAATAATTCATCCAGCAAGTACTACGCACCAACAATTGTCAGAAGAACAACAAATCACAACTGGCGTAACGAAAGATTTGATTCGTTTATCTGTTGGATTAGAAGATATAGAAGACTTGAAAGACGATTTACAAAGTGTTTTCGAAAAATTGCCAGTTCAAAATTTAGTTTAGGTTTTTGTTTGTTTGAAGGCTGCCGATAGACCTACCTAAAGGCAGTCTTTTTTTTAAAAGAAAGATGAGTACAATTCAAAAAATAGTGTTCCAAAATGTTTCATTGCAAAATGGAGTAGTGCAATCCAAAGTGATTTTGTCGTATCAATTGTTTGGACAACCGATTGGTTCGGTGCCTTTGGTGGTAGTGAATCATGCGTTAACTGGAAATTCGCAAGTTCTTGGTGAAAACGGTTGGT
>JAHRWO010000329.1 GCA_019105125.1 Flavobacterium sp. | reverse complement strand
AAGGCGTAATTTTAAACGTTAATTTCCCGAAATTAAGCAAAGAAGAAATCAAAGGCGTAAAAATTTGTCGTCAAGCGAAAGCTATGTGGCAAGAGGAATTTGACAAAAGAACGAATCCAAAAGGAAAAGAATATTATTGGTTAACGGGAAAATTTGTCAATTTAGACAAAGGAACTGATACGGATGAATGGGCTTTAGAAAATGGTTATATTTCGATTGTTCCAGTGCAATTTGATTTAACAGCACATCATGCGATGCAACAATTAAATTCTTGGGAATTATAAAGAAAAAACACATGAAATATTATATCATAGCAGGAGAAGCTTCGGGCGATTTACATGGTTCAAACTTAATGAAGGCTTTGTATGAAAAAGATCCATCAGCAGAAATTCGTTTTTGGGGTGGCGATTTGATGCAAAATGTGGGCGGAACTTTAGTAAAACACTATCGTGAATTGGCTTTCATGGGATTTATTGAAGTCGTTATGAATTTAAAAACCATTTTGAACAACATCAAAATCTGCAAAAAAGACATTGAAACCTTTCAGCCTGATGTCATAATTTTCATTGATTACCCTGGATTTAATATGCGCATTGCGACTTGGGCAAAAGAGCGTAACATTCCGACCCATTATTACATTTCACCTCAAATTTGGGCTTGGAAAGAAAACCGTATCAAAGCTATCAAACGCGATATGGATTTCATGTACGTAATTCTTCCATTTGAAAAAGATTTTTACGAGAAAAAACACAATTTCCCAGTTCATTTTGTTGGACATCCGCTAATTGATGCTATTGCAAGTAGAACGGAAGTTTCAGATGAAATTTTCAGAAAAGAAAATCATTTATCAGACAAACCAATTATTGCATTATTACCTGGAAGTCGCAAGCAAGAAATTGCTAAAATGCTTTCGATTATGCTTTCGGTAACCAACGATTTTCCTGATTACCAATTTGTAATTGCAGGTGCTCCAAGTCAGGAATATGAGTTTTACAAGACGTTTTTAACTAATGAAAATGTGAAATTTATTTCGAACAAAACTTATGATTTATTGAGTCATTCGCACGCTGCTTTGGTAACTTCTGGAACAGCAACTTTAGAAACGGCTTTATTCAATGTTCCTGAAGTGGTTTGTTATAAAGGAAGTTGGGTTTCTTACCAAATTGCCAAACGCATCATCACTTTAAAATACATTTCGTTAGTGAATTTAATCATGGATAAAGAAGTGGTTAAAGAGTTAATCCAAGATGAATTGAACACAAAGAATTTAAAATTAGAACTTAACAAAATCTTGAATACGGAAAGTCGTGCCGTTTTATTGCAAAATTATACCGATTTAAAACTAAAATTAGGTGGCGAAGGCGCAAGCAAAAAGACAGCTGAGTTGATTGTGAATTCTTTCAAAAAATAAAGAGAATTCTTATCGATTAAATATAAACTTAACGGATTTTTTATATTTTTGAAACAAGAAGTCCCAACTCCTTAAAACTAAATACTACTTCAAAAACAAAAGTATTTGAAAGTATTTAAGTTTCCTTTACTCACCATTACCATTAGTTTTGCAATAGGAATTATTGCAGAATTTCACATGCAGTGGAGTTTTTTAACGCTTATTGTTACACTATTAACGTGTTTAGGAATTTTTAGTTTTCTATTTTGGAAAAGTAAAAAAACTTTGCTTCAAAATTCATTTTTTGGAATCACCACTTACCTATTGGCGATTACTTTAGGAATGATGAGTTTTTATATTCATTCCGATTTAAATTCGAAACATCATTATACTAAAAAGTCATTCGAAGAATCCAATTCCATTCGAGCAATCGTTACCACAACTTTAAAACCGAATGAGAAATACTATAAATATTTTATTTCACTTTCGCACTTTAATGATTCGATTGCTTCTGGAAAACTATTGCTTTATGTTCCAAAATCAAATATTGAAACTTTACATTCAGGTGATGAAATTTGGTTAAATAGCACTATTTATCCTGTCCCAAAAGCTTTCAATCCGTACCAATTTGATTATTCGAAATATTTGGAAAAGCAAAACGTCTTCCATCAAATTTACGCCCAAGAAAATCAAATTAAAATCATTCAAACACATAAAACGATTGATTTTTATATTGAAACATTAAGAAATAATCTCAGCAAAAGTTTCGACATTCATCATTTTAAACCCAAAACCAAAGCCATTATTGACGCTTTAATTTTAGGACAACGATTGGAATTAGACAAAGAGACCATTGCCGATTATTCCAATGCTGGTGTGATTCACATTCTGGCTATTTCAGGTTTGCATATTTCCATCATTTACTTCTTTATTGTATTCTTATTGAAACCTCTAAAAAGAGTAAAGTTTGGATCAGAAATTCAATTATTAATTGTCTTGGGAGTTTTATGGTTATTTGCTTTGCTTACTGGCTTGCCTGCTTCGGTAACAAGAGCGGTGACTTTATTTAGTTTTATTAGTATTGGAAATTATTTCAATCAACCGAAAGCGATTTATAATGCATTAGCAATTTCCGCATTTTTAATTTTATTAGTAAAACCAAATGCTATTTTCGACATTGGTTTTCAACTGAGTTATGCAGCCGTTTTATCGATTGTTTTGTTTCAACCTTTTTACAAGAAATTCTATTTTTCCGAAAATAAAATTGCGGTTTACTTTACGGATACGATTTTAGTTTCCTTAGCTGCGCAAATTGGCGTTTTACCTTTGAGTTTGTATTATTTTAATCAATTGCCTTTGTTATTTTTATTAGCGAATTTAGTCATAATTCCACTTTCGAGTTTGGTTTTAATTGCTGGAATTGTGATTTTGCCGCTAAATTATATTCTTCCAACAGTTACGGTTTTCTTGGGTAAAATTCTAGAATTCAGTATTCAATTCATGAATGATTATATTCATTGGATTGCCCAATTTAAAAGCGGAATCATCACGAATATTTCGTTTTCAGGTTGGCTCACTTTTTCGATGTATTTAGTCATCGTTGCTTTTATCTATTGGATGTATCAGACAAAAGTTAAAAACATAAAATATATTTTGGTTACCGTTTTACTTTTCCAATTGAGTTACATCAGTGTAAAATGGAATGAAAACCAAGGAAGTGAATTGGTTATTTTTAATGAAAAATCGACTTTAATTGGAATCAAAATTCAAAATAGTGTTATTGCATTTACTGATATTCCAGAAAACCACAACACCACTTTAAATCATTACACTCGAGGTACTTTCTCAGATTCATTGCGCATTTTTCCGATGCAAAATGCAATATCCTTTAAAAACAGAAAAATATTGATTGTTGATAGTTTAGGAATTTACAAGACCTCAATTAAACCAGAAATTGTAGTTTTAACTCAAAATCCTAAAATCAATTTATCACGATTGATTCAAGAAATTAAACCTAAAGAAATCATTGCAGATAAAAGCAACTACAAAAACACCATTAACCGTTGGGAAGTTACTTGTAGAAAAGAAAAAATCCCTTTCCATGCTATTGCCGAAAAGGGATTCTATAGGTTAAAATAAAATTATTTCTTTTTAAGAATTTGGTTAGCACCTTCAAGCCAAGCTGCTGGTCCACCTGCTATGTAACCTGTACTTCCTAAAGCACTCAAATTCACTTTGTTTTTATTTGATTTTGATGCGCTAACAAACCAAACCGTAGGATAACCTCTTACTTGTAACTGTTGTTGCAATTGTGCATTTTGCATTTTAACCGCATCGGTTTGATTGTTTTTTCTTGGAAAATCTAATTCCACTAAAACTACATTATCTTTTGCCCATTTAACAAACTCGGGAGTTTTAAATACTTCTTTTTGCAAACGGATACACCATCCACACCAATCAGAACCAGTAAAAAACAAGAATAATGGTTTTTTTTCTTTTATCGAAATATCAGTAGCTTTTGACATATCAGTATGCCAAGTTAACCCCTCTTGCGCTTGTATTGAAACGCTAGTTATTACTAAAAATGCTATTACTAAAATCTTTTTCATATTGTAATTTTTAAACAAATTTAATCAAAATGAATACCAAAACAGTATTATTTAACTTCTTGCATTAATTTTCTAATAATGGGTGAAATAGCAATCAACACTATACCAGCAATTAACGCGTAAATAGCTAATTGTTGGTAGCCATCGGTGTAAGCAATTAATTTTTCTGCCTTGGTAGCATTTTCATTAGCAATTGACATTCCAGCGCCTAAAATTCCCGCTACATATTGACCATAAGCACTGGCTAAAAACCACATTCCCATCATAACACCTTGCAATTTTACTGGTGAAAGTTTGGTCATAATCGATAATCCGATTGGAGATAAGCAAAGTTCTCCAAATGTGATGATGAAATAGGCCAAGGTAAATATTTCTAACGACGTCATTCCGTCAAGATTCGCAAAAAATCTTGTGAAATAGAACGTGTAAAAAGCTAATGCTAAGAATAAAAATCCCAATCCAAATTTCACCACGGTATTCGGTTCGGCTTTTCTGGTATTCAACCAAACCCAAACTAATCCTAAAAGTGGCGCAAAAATGATTACAAATAATGAATTTGCAGCGTTATTGACTCCGTTAGGATCTAAATTAATGCCTAAAAAATCACTGTCTAAATTGTTGGCCGCAAATAAACTCAAGGAACCTCCACTTTGCTCAAAAAATGCCCAAAACAAAATTGAAAACACAATAAAAACCATTGCAGCAATCAATTTCTTGTTTTCTTGAATCGAAAAGTTTCGCATTTCGTAAGCCAAATACAACAACGTAACAGGACCAATCGTATACATAAAATAATCTGTATATTCAGGATTCGAAACCATGGTCATAATTAATGGAATGGCTACTAATGTTCCGATATAAGTTGCATATTCATATAATTTCCTTTTCGAATCTTGCAAATGCAACAATGGAGAAAGTCCGATTGTTGCCATACTTTTTTGAGTAAACAAGAACGTAACCAAACTAATTGTCATTACAATTCCTGCTAAACCAAAAGCTAAGTTCCATGAATAATTTTTTCCGATATAAATACAAGCATAACCTCCTAAAAGCGCACCAATATTAATTCCAGAGTAAAACAATGAAAAACCAGCATCTCTCCTTGAATCATTTGCTTTGTACAAAGTTCCTACCATAGTAGAAATATTGGGTTTGAAAAATCCTGTTCCAATTACGGTAAATGCAATTCCCAGGAAGAAAAATTGTTTTGGATCGATAGCAAGAATAGCACTTCCCACAATCATCATAATTCCACCCCAAAAAAGCGATTTTCTGTAACCTAAAATTTTATCCGCAAATAAACCTCCAACAAATGTGAAAGCATAAACGAAAGCTTGTGTAGCGCCATATTGTAAATTAGCCACATCTTCTTTCATGAACAATTGATGTACCATGAAAAAAGTTAACATTCCGCGCATTCCGTAAAAACAGAAACGCTCCCACATTTCACTGAAGAATAAATACCAAAGTTGTTTTGGATATTTACCTTCGAAATTTTGAATTTCTTCTATAGTTTGAGTGGTTTGCATCTTAGTGAATTCCTTTTTCTTGCATTACTTTATTCAATTGTTTCAATAAGATAAACATTAATAAAGTAGCAAACATTAATAATCCGAAGTTAATCCAAAAGAAATCTTGTTTGTTGTCATACGTATCCCAAAGACTAGCTAATACACCACTCAATTTATTTCCGATAGATGTTGATAAAAACCAACCTCCCATCATTAAAGAAGTAATATTCGTTGGGCTCAATTTAGAAACGACTGACAATCCCATCGGACTCAAGAATAACTCTCCGATTGTGATTACTCCGTAATTAGCAACCAACCACCAAACGCTTACTTTTTCGGAACCATTTGCTCCCATATTTACAGCTGCAATCATTACCAAAACTGATAAAGCAGAAATCAATAATCCGAATGCGATTTTTGTTGGAGTTGAAGGTTCTTTCTTTCTATTTCTTAAAAATGTGAAGAACGCTACTACTAATGGAGTTAAAATAATTACCCAACCCGGATTAATCGACTGACTCAAATTGGTTGCCCAAAGAGAAACAGAAGCTCCTTCTTCTGGCAATTTATCTTTGGCCACGTTTCTGAAATAAACAGGATAATCTACTGTTTTTTGAACTTCGCCATCTACTTTTTGAATACGGAAACTGGCATCATATAATTCAACTGTGTCTTTTTTGTATTCTACTTCTTTGGCCAACTTTAATCCATTGAAAACCGTTTGAGTAGTTCCTGTGATTTCTCTATCCGTGTAACGGTCAGCCCAAGTATTTAATGCCGAACCATTCAATTTGAAAACCCCCCAGAATAAAATTACCACTGCGAAAATCGTTAATAAAGCTCCGATAGGTCTTTTATCTTCCGTCTTAGCTTTAAAGTATAAACTTCCGTAGAAGAAAATCACTGGAATACAGGCGAAGATAAAAGCATCCGTACTATCCGAACCAAAAATATAACCGTTTGGATTGACCTCAGTTGTTACTCCTTTGATTAACCAACCAATAACACCAAAAACAGCCGATGGCACTAAAATAAACATCACAATTTTCCAGAACGGCATATCGCCTGGTTGCACTCCTTTTTTCTCGGTTTTATCTCCGTAGTGTTTCGTTCCTAAAATGAAAACGATTACACCAATAAACATTCCAACTCCAGCCGCCATGAAAGCATATTGCCAACCTAATAAAATTTGTAAAGCAGCTCCAAAGAAGTTACAAATGAAAGCTCCCACGTTGATTCCCATGTAGAAAATGTTGTAGCCTTCGTCTTTTTTGTCTTTGTATTGTTCTTCGGTATAGAAATTACCTAAAAGTGTTGAAATATTAGGTTTAAAGAAACCATTACCCACGATAACTAATGTCATAGCGATGTACAGCATGGTAATATCATGAATTCCCATCATGAAATAACCCGCTCCCATCATAATTCCTCCGATTACGATAGATTTTTTGTAACCCCAATATCTATCAGCAACTAAGCCTCCAATAAAAGGAGTTAAGAATACCAAAGCAATAAAAGTTCCGTATAAATCGGATGCTTCTTTCTCGGTCATAGCGAATCCGGCTTCGACATCTTTCAGATAAAGGGTAAAAATACCAATCATTAAATAGTAACCGAAACGCTCCCACATTTCAGATAAAAATAAGTAAGGCAATGCTTTAGGATGACTTTTCCACATAATTTATTGATTTAAAAAAACAAACCTACAAGGGTTTCTTGTAGGTTTGAAAGATATAAAAAATATTTTAAAATTCGAATCTATTCTGGTTGGCCTTCTACGTGGTCGTTGTGCATTCTTTTTTCTAACCAAGAACTCAATACAAATAAAATTGCAGCAGCAGCTCCCGACATAATAATGAACAAAATGAAGAACTCATATAAATTCGTGATTTGGAATCCTAAGAATGAAGTTGCACCTCCAGATCCATCTTCACCACCAGGAATTAAAGCACTTAACGTTCCAGCAAATTTATTAGCCGCAGCATTTGCTAGGAACCATGTTCCCATCATTAATGATGACAAACGTAATGGTGCTAACTTTGAAACCATTGACAATCCGATTGGTGATAAACATAATTCTCCAATAGTATGAATTACATATAATCCAATTAACCACCACATTGACACTTTTTCGCCTAATCCTAAACCTTTAACTGCAATTGCAATTACTACATATCCTAAAGCTACTAAACCTAGTCCAATTGCCATTTTCTTAGGAGAAGACGGTTCTAATTTTCTAGCATATAAAAATCCCCAAACAATTGTCATAATTGGAGCTAATGAAATAACTGCTAACGGATTTACCGATTGAAAATAAGACGCTGGCATTTCCCATCCAAAAATGGTTCTTTCTGTTTGCCTGTCTGCAAATAAAGTTAATGAGGCTCCCGCTTGTTCAAAAGCACCCCAAAAGAAAATTACGAAGAACGCTAAAAGGAAAATTACGGTAATTCTTTGTGTTTCGATTTTAGTTAAACTTTTATCACTAAAAATTAAAATCGGCATAGCAATCATAGAACCATAAATCAGATAACTAATGATATCCACCTCACTTTTGAACATTTGTTTGAAGTTCAACATGAAGAAAATAATCACAATAGAACCAATAATCATAGCAATACTTTTTGCATCTAATTTTTTAACTGGTAATCCAATTGCTTTTCCATCTTCAGTAACTAAATATTTCTTTTGACCTACAACAAAAGCCACTAAACCAATTAACATTCCCACTCCAGCTGCTAAGAATCCCCATTTGAAATCCATAGAACCACAAACTAATGGTGAAAAGAAAGCTCCTAAGTTAATTCCCATATAGAAAATAGTGAACGCACTATCAATTCTTCTATCGTTTGCTGGGTATAATTGGCCTACCATTGTTGAGATATTTGGCTTGAAGAAACCATTACCAATGATAATTGCAGTTAATCCCATCCACATAAGCGAAACTCCTCCACCTGCTCCAACAGAAGCACTAAAAAACATAAAGAACTGACCAATTGCCATTAAAAGACCTCCAATCACAATACTTCTTCGGTTTCCTAAAAACTTATCGCACAAATAACCTCCTAAAAGTGGTGTTAAGTATACTAAACCTGTATAACTTCCGTAAATTTCAGAAGCATCGGCATCTTTCATTAATAATACTTTAGTCATAAATAGAATAAAGATGGCTCTCATTCCATAATAACTGAATCGCTCCCACATTTCTGTGAAGAATAAAAAGTACAGCCCTTTAGGATGTCCCGTTTTTACAGCATTGTTTTCCATATAATTTGTTTTAGTTTAATGGTTAGTTTATAATTTTTCTTTGATGAAATTCGTCATTTTAGTATACAATTGTAAGCGGGTTTTACCTCCATAAATTCCGTGGTTTTTATCTGGATAAATAGCCCAATCGAATTGTTTGTTTGCTTGCACTAAAGCCTCAACCATTTTCATAGTGTTTTGAACGTGAACGTTGTCATCAGCTGTTCCGTGAATTAACAAAAAGTCACCTTTTAATTTACTTACGTGATTGATTGGCGAATTGTTATCGTAACCACTTGCATTTTCTTGCGGAGTTTGCATGTATCTTTCTGTGTAAATACTATCGTAATATCTCCAAGAAGTTACTGGAGCCACTGCAATTGCCATTTTAAATACATCAGCGCCTTGGAACAAACAGTTAGACGACATGAATCCGCCATAACTCCAACCAAAAATTCCGATTCTTGAAGCGTCAACGTAGTTGTATTTTCCAATTACCTTAGCCGCATCAATTTGATCTTCTACTTCGAATTTACCTAATTCTTTATATGTACATTTCTTAAATGCAGCCCCTTTAAAACCTGTTCCTCGTCCATCTACACAAGCTACGATGTAACCTTGTTGTGCCAACATCATAAACCAATAATCATTAGTTCCGTTCCAAGTATTCGCTACTTGTTGTGAACCTGGTCCAGAATATTGATACATGAAAACTGGATATTTTTTATTTGGATCAAAGTTTTTCGGTTTAATTACCCAAGCATTTAATTGATGCCCTTTTTCTGTGGTTAATACGAAAAACTCTTTTGGAGTCACATAATATTTTGCTAGTTTTTGCTCTACTGCTTCGTTAGAAACTATTGTTTTTACAACAGCTCCAGTTTTTGAATCATTTAAAGTATACGTTGGTGCCGAAGTAGCACTTGAATAGGTATTGATAAAGAATTGGAAATTCGGACTAAAAGTTGCTGAATTTGTTCCAGTTTTTGATGACAATCTTACTTTTGATTTTCCATCAACTTTGATTGCATAAACATCTCTATTGATAGATCCATTTTCAACCGATTGATAATAAATCATTCCTGATTTTTCATCAAAACCATAATAATTAGTCACTTCCCATTTACCAGAAGTAATTTGTTTTTTCAATTTACCTGATTTATCGTAATGGTAAATGTGATTGAATCCGTCTTTTTCTGATGTCCAAATAAAACTATTGTCTTTTAAGAACGTTAAGTTATCGGTAACATCAACGTAAGCAGCGTCTTTTTCGTTTAGAACAATTTTTGTAGTTCCAGCATTGGCATCTACAAAATGTAAGTCTAAATTATTTTGGTGACGATTCATTACTTGGACGCTTAAAGTAGCAGCATCATTAGTCCATTTTATTCTTGGGATATAAAAATCTTTATAATTTCCCAAATTGATTTTCTTTGTAGTCCCTGATTTTAAATCGAAAATATGTAAGGAAACAATTGCGTTTTTCTCACCTGCTTTTGGATATTTGAAAACCGTTTGTGTTGGATATAATCCCTCATTATACATGTCCATTGAAAACTCTGGAACTTCCGTTTCATCAAACTTGATGTAAGCAATTTTTGTACCCGTTACATTCCAGTCATATGCTTTTACGAAGGCAAATTCTTCTTCATAAACCCAATCCGTAATACCATTAATGATTTTATTTTTTTGTCCGTCTTGTGTAATTTGAATTTTTACACCTGATGATAATTCATGAAGATATAAGTTGTTTTCAAATGCGTAAGTAACTTTGGTTCCATCAGGACTAAATGTTGGCTCTTGAATAACATTAGAAGTAAAACTATTTACCGTTTTTGATGAAATATCATAAATAAAATATTGTGCTGTAAAAGAGTGACGGAAAATTGGATTTGAATTCGTAGCAATTAAAATCTTTTTCTCGTTTTTATCGAATGAATAACTGTCAATTGATTTAACTTCTGGATGATTTTTGGTATCGAAAAGAGTACTCACTTTTTCTAAAGTGGCAAAATCATACAAGTCGATTTGGTAACTTCTTGTACTTCTATCAAAATTTAGAACGGTGTATTGATTAGTGTTCTTCATGGCATTTAAAGCATCCATACCTTTGGTTCTAAAGGCACCACCCCAAATTTCTTCTAATGTTATTTTTTGTTGGCCTACAACTGATAATGAGCTTACTATAAATAATAAAATCGCTAAACTGATCTTTTTCATAATATTATGTTCTTAAAAAACC
>JAHRWO010000304.1 GCA_019105125.1 Flavobacterium sp. | reverse complement strand
TTGCGTTATTTGGAACAAACTAAAAATATCGAAGGCAATAACGATAAAAGTTTCCGTTTAACTTGGTTGGCTTTAGCGATGAATACGGACTCTTTGTCTGAAGAAATTAAAGCAAATTCCTACCAACAATTACTTGATTTTGCCTCTGAAAAGTATGAAAGTTCGGTGCGTCAGAATGCTTTAGAATTGTTATTACAATTAAATCCGAATGATGAAAAAGTAATTGAATTATTGTTTAAAACAACGGTGCATCACAAATGGCAGTTTACCAAGTTTGGAAGAGATAACGTTAGAAGCTTGCTAAAAAATCAGGAGTATCGCACTCAAGTGGAACAAATGGCTACCACCTCAGATGCCAATATGAAAGAATTGTACCTGAAATATCTAAATGAGAAATAGAAAAAATCCCGAGCTTCAACTCGGGATTTGTATTAAAATACTCTTTTTAATTCTTCTTTTATAAAGCTGATGGCCACGCTGCTTGGGGCTTCGGTTTCGGTTAGCTCTAGCATGATGGCTTCTCTTAATTTATCTGCATCGGCTATGTCTTCTCTGATGGCGTTTTTTCGAATCATTTGAACCGTACTATTTTTGGCTTTTAATACGATATCCCAAGTTTCTGAGGTTAAGTAAATTTGTTGCGTTAAGTTGTGTTCAAATTCGGTTTGAATGTGATGCGACAATAAGGTAGCGTAATCGTCTTTACTTTTGCTAATAGGTGCCACTCGCATTAACAATTGGGTAGGATTAATTCGCTCTAAAAATAGCACGATACGCTCATACGCTTGCAAACGAATAGGTAAGGCTTGTTTTTGATTCTCTCTTAGCAATTCATACTTGCGTTTGCTCTCTTCACTGTTGTAGAATTTTTGCATCATTACAAATGCAACACCTCCCGTTATAAAAGCCGGTAATGTATACGCTGCGATTTCTAATAATTTATCTTCTATTGCCATTTTTAATTGATTTAATTAGGTTACAAATTAAGATTAAAAAAATCAAAAACCCAAAACCTTTTACCTAAAACCTTTTACCTATTTCATTTAAAAACTTGTATAAACACCAATCAAAGTGTATTTTTGTAGATTAGATAAAAGGTAAGGACACTATGAATGAAATGCAGCGTTATATTAGCCAATTAAATGAAGCCCAACAACTTCCGGTTTTACAGAAAGATGGCCCCATGATTGTAATTGCAGGTGCCGGTTCTGGAAAAACCCGAGTGCTAACCGTTCGTATTGCCAACTTGATGAGTCAAGGAGTAGATGCGTTTAATATTTTGGCCTTAACGTTTACTAACAAGGCAGCGCGCGAAATGAAAAAGCGTATCGCGGATATCGTGGGAAACAATGAAGCGAAAAACCTATGGATGGGAACTTTTCACTCGGTTTTTGCTAAAATTCTTCGTATTGAAGCGGATAAATTAGGTTATCCATCCAATTTCACAATTTATGATACGCAGGATTCTGTTCGATTGATTGGGGCTATTATCAAAGAAATGCAGTTGGACAAAGATATTTATAAACCCAAACAAATTTTAGGGCGTATATCATCTTACAAAAACTCCTTAATCACCGTAAAAGCCTATTTCAATAATCCCGAGTTACAAGAAGCCGATGCCATGAGCAAAAAACCGCGTATGGGTGAAATTTATCAGCAATATGTAGAGCGTTGTTTTAAATCGGGTGCGATGGATTTTGATGATTTGTTATTGAAAACGAACGAATTATTGAATCGTTTTCCAGATGTTTTAGCGAAATATCAGGATCGATTTAGATATATTTTGGTAGATGAGTATCAAGATACGAATCATTCACAGTATTTGATTGTTCGTGCTTTATCTGATCGATTTCAAAATATATGTGTGGTAGGTGATGATGCGCAGAGTATTTATGCTTTCCGTGGTGCGAATATCAACAACATTTTGAACTTCCAAAAAGACTACGACAATGTACAAATGTATCGTTTGGAGCAAAATTATCGTTCATCAAAAAATATTGTAGAAGCGGCGAATAACGTAATCGACAAGAATAAAACCAAATTAGACAAAGTTGTTTGGACTGCCAATGACCACGGACCAAAGATTAAAGTCCACCGCAGTTTAACCGATGGAGAAGAAGGACGTTTTGTGGCGTCTACTATTTTCGAACAAAAGATGCAACATCAAATGCATAATGGGCAGTTTGCTATTTTGTATCGAACAAATGCGCAATCTCGTGCTATGGAAGATGCGTTGCGCAAACGCGATATTCCATACCGAATTTACGGAGGTTTATCCTTTTACCAACGCAAGGAAATTAAGGATGTTTTGGCGTATTTGCGTTTGGTAATTAATCCTAAAGATGAAGAAGCCTTGGTACGTGTTATCAATTATCCGGCGCGAGGTATTGGAGATTCTACTGTAGAAAAGTTAACCGTTGCGGCGAATCATTACAAGCGTTCTATTTTTGAAGTGATGGAACACATCGATAAGATTGATTTAAAACTGAATTCGGGAACCAAAGCAAAATTGAATGATTTTGTAACCATGATTAAGAGTTTTCAGGTTATCAATGAAAATCAGGATGCATTTTATCTGACGGATCATGTGACCAAAAAAACCGGATTGGTTCAAGAATTAAAAAAAGACGGAACCCCTGAAGGCATTGCTCGCATTGAAAACATAGAAGAATTATTAAACGGTATTAAAGACTTCACCGAAGGACAAAAAGAGGTGGACGGTGCAAGAGGTTCGTTAGCCGAATTTCTTGAAGATGTTGCTCTAGCTACCGATTTAGACAAAGATACAGGTGATGACGATAGAGTAGCGCTGATGACCATTCACTTGGCAAAGGGATTAGAGTTTCCACATGTGTTTATTGTAGGATTAGAAGAAGATTTATTTCCAAGTGCGATGAGTTTGAACACTCGAAGCGAATTAGAAGAAGAACGCCGTTTGTTTTATGTGGCTTTAACTCGTGCCGAACATCAAGCATATTTGACGTATGCGCAATCGCGTTATCGTTGGGGGAAATTAGTTGACAGCGAACCTTCCCGTTTTATTGAAGAAATTGATGACCAATATTTAGAATATTTGAATCCAGTAGATTCGGGTTATCGTTACAAACCGGTTATGGATATTGATGTTTTTGGCGATATTGATAAATCGAAATTACGTTTATCTAAACCAACAGCAGGAACACCACCAAAATATTTAACGCAAGATCAACCAAGTCCAACAGCAAATATCAGACGTTTAAAACCTGTTTCGAGCAATTCAGGAAGTTCTAATGTGGTTGATGCGAATTTAAACGTTGGAAATATCGTAATGCACGAACGTTTTGGAAAAGGACAAATTGTAAACATCGAAGGTGTAGGAGCAGACAAAAAAGCCGAAATTCGATTTGATGTAGGTGGTTTGAAGAAATTATTGTTGCGATTTGCTAAATTACAAGTCATAGGCTAGTTTGATGGGATAAAAAAATAAAAAATTATGTTTTTAATTTCCTTGACATTCAATTAATTAAAAAAAGGCATGATAAAAAAACGATTTTTTTATTATTTTTATTTTGAAAACGTTTGCAGAAATAAAAAATCGTTCTATATTTGCACTCGCAATACGGAAGTAGGGCACGACTTATTGGAGGAATGGCAGAGTGGTCGAATGCGGCAGTCTTGAAAACTGTTGACTGTAACAGGTCCGGGGGTTCGAATCCCTCTT
>JAHRWO010000201.1 GCA_019105125.1 Flavobacterium sp. | reverse complement strand
AGCCTGACTTTTTAATTCCGTAACTAATGAATATACATTGTAATTGTATGTAGGAATTAAAATGGATAGCATTTACACCGTTCTTTGAACTACTTCAAACATTTTTCCACCTTCAAACTTTAATGTTTTAGTAGGATATTTTAAAACTAAGGCGTAATCGTGAGTCGCCATTAAAATGGTTTTTCCGTTTGCGTTGATTTTTCTAAGTACTTCCATAACTTCAACACTGGTTTGTGGGTCAAGGTTTCCTGTTGGTTCGTCTGCTAAAATGATTTCTGGGTCATTTAATAAAGCTCTAGCAATTCCTACACGTTGTTGTTCTCCACCTGAAAGTTGGTGTGGCATTTTGAAAGCAAAACCTTTCATGCCTACTTTATCTAGAACTTCTTCAATTTTAACCTCCATTTCTTCTTGTTCTGACCAGCCTGTTGCTTTCAAAACAAATAAAAGATTTTCTTTTACGCTTCTGTCAGAAAGTAATTTAAAGTCTTGGAAAACGACTCCTAACTTTCTTCTCAAGTATGGAATGTCGCTTTCTTTTAAGGTTTTTAAATCATAATCTACAATGCTTCCCTCACCATCTGTCAAAGCCAAATCAGCATAAAGTGTTTTTAAAAAACTACTTTTACCTGAACCTGTTCTACCAATTAAGTAAATAAACTCGCCGTGTTTTACATCGATATTTACATCGGTTAAAACTGGATTTTTATCTTGATAAATCGTTACATTTTTTAAGGATAGAACTGATTGCGACATATATAAATTGGATTTTAAAATGTAAAAGTAATAACTTAAACTTCCGATTCAAAATTTTAAACCAAATTAGATAAAAATTATTGTATTTGGTTAAAAACTATGTTCAAAAATTGTACAATAATATGTTAAGAAGCTTCGTTAATACTTACAATAAGCCTTATATTTGGAACTTATAAATAACGAATCGTATGATCAAGTATTTAAAACTTTCTTTTTTAGTAGTGTTCTTTTCGGGAACACTTTTAGCCCAACAAACTTCTGTTTATACCCACGAATTAACTGAGTTTAATCGCGCGGTAGAATTGTACAAAGACAAACAGTATCAAGCAGCCCAAATTCTATTCGACAAAGTAAAATCGAAAACCGATAATATGGAAGTAGCATCGGATTGTGCTTACTATATTGCCAATTGTGCGATTCGTTTGGATCAAATGGGAGCTGATGTTTTGGTAGAAAGTTTTGTAGAAGATTATCCAATGAGTACAAAAACCAATCAAGCGTATATTGAAGTAGCACATTACTATTTTGACCAAGGAAATTATCCAAAATCATTAGAATGGTTCGATAAAGCAGATTCGAATAATATGTCGCTAGCCGAAAGAGAAAAGTATAATTTCCAAAAAGGATATGCTTATTTCACAGCTAAAAACACCAAAGAAGCTACAAAATACTTCAACCAAGTAGTGAATTCTAAGACTTTTGGAAGTCAGGCGAAATACTATTTAGGTTACATGTCTTATGAAACCGATGATTACAAAAGCGCAAATCAATATTTCGAACAAGTTTCAGACCAAGACAAATACAAAGAAAAAATGGGTTATTTTCAAGCCGATATGAATTTCAAGCTTGGGAATTTCCAAAAGGCTATCGATTTAGGTTTAGAACAAATGCCAAAATCGAAAGGAGAAGAAAAAAGTGAATTGTCGAAAATCATAGGAGAAAGTTATTTCAACCTAAAACAATACGACAAAGCACTTCCTTATTTATTGGCTTATAATGGTAAAAAAGGAAAATGGAATAACACTGATTTTTATCAATTAGGTTACACGTATTACCAACAAAAGGATTACGAAAACGCAATTTCGCAATTTAATAAAATCATTGATGGAAATGATGCGGTAGCTCAAAATGCCTATTATCATTTAGCAGAAAGTTATTTAAAAACCGATAAAAAGCAACAAGCTTTAAACGCTTTCAAAACGGCTTCTGAAATGGAATTTGATTTGAAAATTCAAGAAGATGCGTATTTGAATTATGCCAAATTAAGTTACGAAATCGGAAATCCATACAAATCGGTACCGGAAGTAATGAATGCGTATTTGGCCAAATATCCAAATACTCCGTATAAATCGGAAATTAATACCTTGTTAATTAGTTCGTATATCACTTCGAAAAATTATAAAGAAGCGTTGGTTTTATTGGAGAAAAACAAATCTCCAGAAAACAAATTAGCGTATCAAAAAGTAACGTTTTACAGAGGTTTAGAATTGTATACCGATGGCGATTACAAAGGTGCTTATGCCTTATTTAAAAAATCGTTAGCCGAAAATAAAGATGCAAAATTCACAGCAAGAGCTACTTTTTGGAAAGCCGAAACCGAATACAATCTAGACCAATTTGAAGAAGCAAAATTGAGTTTCAAACAGTTTTTAAATTCGGCTGAAGCTTCAAATACGCCTGAGTTTGCTAATGCAAATTACAACTTAGCGTATTCGTATTTCAAGTTGAAAGAATATGAAAATGCAATTCAATATTTTGATGCTTACACCAAATCTTCCAAAGATGATAGAGTTCGTTTAACCGATGCATATTTGAGATTAGGTGATTGTAATTTCATGGCAGCAAAATATTGGCCAGCTATGGATGCGTACAACAAAGCTATCGATATGAAAAGTGTGGATGCCGATTATGCAGCGTTCCAAAAAGGAATTAGTTACGGATTTGTAAGCAAACCTGATCGTAAAATTGAAGATTTAGAGAAATTCTCAAAAACGTTTCCAAATTCACAATATGCTGATGATGCGTTGTATGAATTAGGAAATACTTACGTGAATCAAAACCAAAATGAAAAAGGAATTACAACTTACGATAGATTAATCAATGGATACAAATCGAGTTCCTATGTAGCAAAAGCCATTTTAAAACAAGGTTTGATTTACTATAATTCGAACAAAGAAGATTTAGCGTTAACGAAATTCAAAAAGGTAGTAGCTGAATATCCAAATTCACCAGAATCTATTGAAGCCGTTTCAACCGCGCGTTTGATTTATGTAGATAAAGGTCAAGTAGATGAATATGCGGCTTGGGTAAAAACCTTATCGTTTGTAGAAGTTTCAGATGCGGATTTAGATAATGATACTTACGAATCAGCTGAAAAACAATATTTACAAAACAATAACAAACAAGCGATTTCAGGATTTTCAAGTTATGTAAGCAAATTTCCAAATGGATTACATGCGTTGAAAGCAAATTTCTACTTAGCACAATTGTATTTTGCAGATAATTTAGAAGCCAATTCAGTAAAACATTATGAGTTTGTAGTTGCAAAACCAAGAAATGAATTCACGGAGCAAGCCTTAGCGCGTTTGTGTCAAGTGCATTTGAAAGCTAAGAATTATGATAGCGCTATCCCGGTTTTAAAACGTTTAGAATCCGAAGCTGATTTTCCGCAAAACATAACGTATGCGCAATCTAATTTAATGAAATCGTATTATGAAAAACAAGATTTCACTAATGCAGTTGTGTATGCCGATAAAGTGTTGAAAAACGACAAAATCGACGACAGAATTAAAAGTGATGCTCAAATTATTGTAGCACGTTCGGCTATTAAAACGAATGATGAAGCTAAAGCGAAAGAAGCGTATGCTAAATTACAAAAAATCGCAAAAGGAGAATTAGCTGCCGAAGCTTTGTATTACGATGCGTATTTCAAAAATAAAGAAGGCAAGTTTGAACCATCAAATGTTGTGGTACAAAAAATCGCTAAAGATTATTCAGGTTATAAATATTACGGAGCGAAGAGTTTAGTAATTATGGCGAAAAACTTCTACGGTTTAAAAGATAGTTTCCAAGCAACATATATTTTAGAAAGTGTAATTGAAAACTTCAAAGAATACACAGATGTAATCGAAGAAGCACAAAAAGAACTGGATTTCATCAAAGGAGAAGAAGCTAAACGTAATTCATCAATCACAAACTAATAAAATAAGATAATTGTCATACTGAATTCGTTTCAGTATCTAGCATCTCATTTAAAAATATAGAACATGAAGAAATTAAATATAATCGCCTTAGTTTTAGTTGTATTCGGAATCCAATTTTCTTTTGCCCAAGTAAAAGATGAAAATATTGGTTCGGAAGTGGTAAACATTGTAAAACCATACACGCCAACTATTTCAGATGCTTTCAAAGTAAAAGAAACGCCTGTTTTAGAAGATGAAGAAGAGCAAAAAAAAGAACCTATTCAGTATAACATCTTCTCATTTCCTGTAGCATCAACATTTACGCCAGCAAAAGGAAAAGCTGCAGGAGTGGATAAAACCGAAAAAGAAAAACTATACAACAATTACGCTACTTTAGGTTTTGGAAATTATCCAACCATAAATGCGGAATTGTTCATTACGCAAAACTTAAGCCGAAGTAATTATGTAGGCGGAATGTTACGCCATTTGTCTTCTCAAGGCGGAATTGATGGTTTGGTTTTAGATGATAAATTCTACAACACCAGTTTAGATGTTACATACGGAGTTCGTGAACGCGACATGAGTTGGAATGTAGATTTAGGCATAAAAAACCAAATTTACAATTGGTACGGTTTACCTACAGAATCTATTGTTTTTGATGACGCTACAATTGCAGGAATCGACTCCAAACAAACATACAATACGATTGCTCTTGGTGGAAAAATGAGTTTCAAAGACGGAATTTTTAATGATGCAAGCATGCAATTCAAACGTTTTTCTGATGGATTGGATTCGGGAGAAAATCGATTTTTCATCAAGCCAAATTTTGATTTCGATGTAATGAATCAAAAAATAAAAGCTGATTTCGTAGTGGATTATGTGGGAGGAAGTTTTGAAAGAATGTACGACGTAGATTCGGAATTAAAATACAGTACTATTATCGCAGGAACAAAACCAAGTATTTTGTACCAACAAGATGATTTATCGGTTCAAATTGGAGCTGGAGTATATTATGCAACAGCAAAAATCAACGGAGAAAGTGATGGTAAAATCTTTGTTTATCCAAATATTAAAGCGTCATACAAGTTAGTAGGTGATATTTTAGT
>JAHRWO010000182.1 GCA_019105125.1 Flavobacterium sp. | reverse complement strand
TGTTTTTTTAGTATTCGTGCCTTTATTTTTAACTAAAACTTTTTATGAAAAACCTAGTCAGAAGGAAATAATTCTGAGTCTATACAGCATAGGATGTTTTTTCGTAATTCTTTATTTTACGTTAAGAGCATGTATACGATTTCTTCTAACAAACGATAGTTCTCATTTCTTTTTTCACGGCGAATATAACAATGATTATGGCTTGGTTCCTAAAGAGCTAAACGCTATTCATGTATCTGTTTTTGTTGCCATTGCTTTTTTATATTTGTTACAGAAAGAAAAAAAATCAAAATTTGAAATATTTATTTCATTCTTTTTTTTGCTAGCCATTATTTTACTATCATCTTCTGTTATAATTTTTTCAGTTGCTTTACTATCTTCAATTTATTATTTCTTTTTTTCTAAAGCAGCTAATAAAATGCGATTACGAAATGTTGTTTTGTTAACTATTGCCATTGCAGGGTTTAGTTTTTACAATAAAATATCAAAAATTTTAGAAGTTGAAATCAAAACTAACACCCAACATAATATCGGGCACAATGTTATTAATAACATACCAAATTTAGACAACAAAGTAACTATCTATGAGGCATGGAATAAAGAAAAATTCTCCCAGAATGATTTTTTCCCAGGAACTGCATTTAGGGTGTATCAATTCCGCATTTTTTTAGAGATTATTAAAGAACAAAATTCTTTTTGGACAGGATTAGGATTTAATGCATCTCAACAAAAAATACGAGAGAAAGGAATGGAGTATAATGTTTTTCAAGGAAATGATCATTACGAAGGCTATCAAAATAAAAACTTTCACAACCAATACCTACAAGTTTTTTCAGAACTTGGGTTTATAGGGTTTGCATTATTGATAATAATTTTATTATTTAACTTAAAAAAAGCAATTAAAAATAAAGATTTTCTTCATATTGCTTTTGCAATTCTAATGATAAGCTTATTTTTGACTGAATCTTTTTTGTGGAGACAAAGAGGGGTTGTTTTTTTTACAGTGTTTTATTGTTTGTTTAACACAATGTATTTACCAGGAAAAGAAAATAAATTAAAATGAAAAGAGTATTAATTACAGGTGCAGCAGGTTTTCTAGGTTCTCACCTTTGCGATAGATTTATAAAAGAGGGTTATTTTGTTATCGGAATGGATAACTTAATTACTGGTGATTTAAAAAATATTGAACACCTTTTTAAAGATAAGAATTTTGAGTTTTACCACCATGATATCACAAAGTTTGTTCATGTTCCTGGTAAATTAGATTATATCTTACATTTTGCATCTCCTGCAAGCCCGATAGATTATTTAAAAATTCCAATTCAAACCTTGAAAGTGGGATCATTAGGTACTCATAATTTATTAGGTTTGGCCCGAGTTAAAAAAGCAAGAATTCTAATTGCATCTACTTCAGAAGTCTATGGAGATCCATTAGTTCATCCTCAATCAGAAGAATACTATGGAAATGTAAACACTATTGGTCCAAGAGGCGTTTATGATGAAGCAAAACGTTTCCAAGAGTCGATAACAATGGCATATCATACATTTCATGGTGTAGAAACTAGAATCGTTCGTATTTTTAATACATATGGACCAAGAATGCGATTAAATGATGGTCGTGTAATTCCAGCTTTTATTGGACAGGCCTTAAGAGGTGAAGATTTGACTATTTTTGGTGACGGAAGTCAAACGCGCTCCTTTTGTTATGTTGATGATCAGGTAGAGGGTATTTTCAGATTGTTGCATTCTGATTATCATTTACCAGTCAATATTGGTAATCCTGATGAAATTACAATAAAAGATTTTGCAGAAGAAATCATTAAATTAACAGGCACCAATCAAAAAGTAGTGTATCATCCGCTTCCAGTCAACGACCCTATGCAACGTCAGCCTAATATTACAAAAGCAAGAGAAATTTTAGGTTGGGAAGCAAAAGTTTCAAGAGCTGAAGGAATGAAATTAACTTATGAATATTTTAAATCTTTATCTCCAGAAGAACTAGCTAAAGAGGAACACAAAGATTTTACTAAATACATCCATTAATTGGCGCCAAGAACAGGAAGATACTCGATTTATATTAGACCTATACAAATTTTTTTAGATTTAGTCATTCTAAATCTATTAATAGTAATTTGTATGCGACCAGCTATGAGCAATTTTGGTTATCATACATTGATATCTTTTTTTTGGCTAATTATTTCGTATTATTCTGGCTATTATGAAGTATTTCGATATAGTAAAGGAATTGAAATTTTAGGAAAACTTCTAAAACAGTTTATCTTCATAAGTTTAATAACATTTGCTTATGTGGGTTTCAAATACAAATATGTAACAGTTGACGAGATAGAAGTTTTTATTTTTTGGTCTTTGTTTTTAATTGGATTCGTAAAGTTTTCGATTTTCTTCTTGTTAAAAAAATATCGAATACTTTATGGAGGAAATCAACGTAAAGTGATCCTTCTTGGTAACGGAAAAAGTGTTGATGAATTAAAAGATTTTTTTACTACAAATCCTGATTACGGGTATAATTTAGTTCGTGTTTTTGATTTAAAATCAAATAAAAAACAAGAATTAATTGAAAGTATGCAATATGTAGTTGATAATAAAATTGATGAGGTATATGCTTCAATGAATGTATTATCAAATAACGAAATCAATTATTTAATTAATTTTGTTGATAATAATTTAAAAACCATAAAATTTTTACCCGATAGTAAAAATACGTTATTTAGAAATTTAGCCGTTGAATATTACGAATATATACCAATTATTTCTCTAAGAACAATTCCATTAGACAAAGAAGTTAACAAGCGATTAAAGCGATTTTTCGATATTGTTTTCTCCTTATTTATAATTGTTTTTTTACTTTTTTGGTTAACTCCGGTTTTAGCTTTAATCATTCGTTTAGAATCAAAAGGCCCAACATTTTTTAAACAAAAGAGAAATGGGTTAAATTATGAGGAATTCTATTGTTATAAATTTCGCTCTATGCATTTAAATCCCATAGCTGATTTAGAGCAAGTTCAAAAAAATGATCCAAGAATTACTAGAATAGGAAAATTTATTCGAAAAACGAGTATTGATGAATTGCCCCAGTTTTTTAATGTTCTCTTGGGCGACATGTCAGTTGTGGGTCCAAGACCACACATGGTAAGCCATACCGAAATGTATGCTAAAAGTGTTGACAAATTTATGGTGCGACATTTTATTAAACCAGGAATTACTGGATTAGCCCAAACCAACGGATTTAGAGGAGAAGTAGAAACAGAAAAGGATATCATTAACAGGGTTAAATATGATATCTTCTACCTTGAAAATTGGTCATTATTACTAGATATAAAAATAATTTTTGCTACTGTAATCAATGCAATTAAAGGAGAGAAAAAAGCCTACTAATGAACGCTTTAGTTTCTATAATTACACCTTCCTATAATTCTGCAAAATTTATTGCTGAAACCATACAATCGGTGCAGCATCAAACCTATTCAAATTGGGAAATGATTATTGTAGATGATGGTTCTTCAGATGAAACCGAAATTGTTGTTTTATCTATAATTCAAAATGATAATCGCATTCAATTTCATAAATTAAGTCAAAATTCTGGACCAGCGGTTGCACGAAATACGGGAATTGAAAAAGCGACTGGAGATTATATGACTTTTATTGATGCTGATGATATTTGGTTCCCAACCTTCATCGAAAACAACATCAAAACCATTCAAGAAACTGGAATTCCATTCGTATTTTCATCTTACAAAAGAGCTAATGAGCAATTAGAATTTGTGTATTCCGATTTTATTGTTCCACACAAAGTTTCGTATACAGATATTCTAAAATCCAATTCCATTAGTTGTTTGACAGCTTTTTTGGATATTAAAAAATTAGGTAAAAAGTACATGCCATTAATCCGAAAACGCCAAGATATGGGTTTGTGGTTGAATTATTTAAAAGTGATTCCATTCGCTCACGGAATACAAGAAACGCAAGCCATTTACAGAATCAGAGAAAATTCACTTTCCAGAAAAAAATCGGATTTAATTAAATACCAATGGCAATTTTATAGAGAAGTTGAAAAGCTCAATATTTTCCAATCCGCATATTATATGTTACATTGGATGTATCGCGGTTTTATGAAGTATAGAAATTAGTTTTCGACTTCGCTCAAACTGACATTATAAATTTGATTGAAATTGCTTCAATTTTCCTCTTTTTGTTCTTTCCAAAACTTCTTTTCGATTGTAAGTAAAATGCAAGCCGGGTTCTAAATATTTGGCAATCGCTTTTTCAATTTCCTGAATTTGTTCCAAAGTCAACTCCATCGAACTCACATAATCAATTTCAAAACTATCTAATTTCGTTTGGCGTACTATGAATTCTTTTACGTTTCCGTCGTCTTCGATGATGCTTTTGGTTACGTAGTAAAAGGTTAATCCAGGAGATTTTTTTCCACTTGGTAAAAGCGCTACATCGCTAGTTCTTCCGATTAATTTTTTTAGAATGGGTTTTTTCAACGTGCTTTTTTCATCCAAAATCCCAACATCGCCAATTTCATAACGAATGAATGGATGTGCTTTATTGTACAAGGAAGTAATCACCACTTTTCCTTCTTTTCCATAAGGAACAGGTTGATTATTTTCATCTAAAATTTCCACAAATAAGGTTTCCGTATTCACTTGCCATTCGTCTTTCGGATTTTGAAAAGCAATCAAATCTAATTCCGAAGCACCATATTCATTCACAACTGGAATTCCTAAATGTTTTTCAAGCAAGATTTTGTCTTCTTCAAACAACATTTCCGATGTCACCATACAAACTTTCAACGTTGGGCAAACATCGGTTAAAATGATATTTCGCGCTTGTAAATATTTTCCAAAAAGCACAATCGAACTCGTGTAACCATTGATGTAATCAAACTTTTTGGTTTTGAAATGTTCCAAAACACCATCTAAAATGGTATCCGATAAATCAAAAATTGGAAAACGATATCTTTTGCTTAAAAAGTCTTTCAAGCGTTCCTTTCTGTATCCTATAAAATCTAACGGAATACCATAAAATCGCGCTTGATACGATGAATTAAAATCAACACCATACCAACCAAAACGATAAATAATCGAAGCCCAAGTAATGGCGTGCGCTTCTTTATCCTTAGCAAAAACAAACGGATCACCACTAGAACCCGATGTTTTATTTACGAAAACGGTTTTTTCGGAATAGCCTTCCGAAAGTCGGTCTTTTAAAGGTTTTTGCAAATCTTTTTTAGTTAGAACGGGTAAATCATTCCAATTTTCAAAGCTGTCTTTCCCAACTAAATTTTGATAAAAAGCATTATTTTTCAAATGAAATTCCACAATTTCTCGCTTTTTAGCTTCGAGATAATTGGGATAATCTGCTTCTGAAATTTGTAGAATTTTCTCAAAATCAGCTTGAGCTTTCGCAATCGGAAAACCGCTTAATTTTAAAGAAAGATGAAACAAGTTGAACATTCGTTGGAATTTATCCAAAAGTAATAAATCTGAAAATAATCTTTCTTCTTTTTTCTTTTTTCTTTCTTCTTAAGAAATAGTACTTTTGTCCAACAACATAACAACACACAAAATGACTATTTTACTACTTGGTTCTGGCGGTCGCGAACACGCACTAGCTTGGAAAATGCTTCAATCTTCAAAATGTACTTCTCTTTTTGTTGCTCCTGGAAATGCAGGAACAGCATCGATAGCAAAAAATGTCGCTTTAAATCCGAATGATTTTGATGCCGTTAAAGCTTTTGTTTTAAAAGAAAAAGTCGAAATGGTAGTCGTTGGACCAGAAGATCCATTGGTTTTAGGAATTTACGATTTCTTCAAAAACGATACAGAAATCAATCATATTCCCGTAATTGGACCTTCAAAATTGGGAGCACAATTAGAAGGAAGTAAAGAATTTGCTAAAGAATTTTTAGTAAAACACAACATTCCAACCGCTCGTTACGAAAGTTTCACCAAAGAAACCGTAGAGCAAGGTTGCCAGTTTTTAGAAACGTTAGAAGCGCCATACGTTTTAAAAGCAGATGGATTAGCCGCTGGAAAAGGCGTTTTAATCTTATCCGATTTAGAAGAAGCAAAAACCGAATTACGAAATATGTTAGTTGGAGCTAAATTTGGGCAAGCAAGTTCAAAAGTAGTTATCGAAGAATTTTTAGATGGAATAGAATTAAGTTGTTTCGTTTTAACCGATGGAAAATCATATAAAGTATTACCAACCGCAAAAGATTACAAACGTATTGGAGAAGGCGATACAGGATTAAACACAGGCGGAATGGGAGCCGTATCTCCGGTACCATTTGCGGATGCAGTTTTATTAGAAAAAATTG
>JAHRWO010000015.1 GCA_019105125.1 Flavobacterium sp. | reverse complement strand
CGTAATGCAGAAAAACAGAGCCGGATACCTTCTTGTCGGGTAAAAAACCATACGGTTTAAAACCAGACACAACCGGGTGGTGGTTGATTTTTCGGATTAATTTGGGACGGGGAGACATATTAAACTGTTTTACCGACAAATGTAATGAACATTTGTTCACTACACAAATTGGCATACATAATTTGGCGCATAAAAAAAGAGCAATTTAAATTGCTCTTTTGCTTGCTTTTCTATCATTAAGCGTATTTTAGAAGGAGAAACCTAAACGAGCACCTAACAAATAATCAAAATCATTAAAACTTTGACTTGGATATCTTTCAAGAGACCAGCCCAGCCCAGCATTTACCTCAACGAATAAATGACGAGCAAAATAATATTGATATCCAATAACAGGAATAGCACTTACTGTTGGTGTCTCAAAAATATTTTTGTATGGATTGTCTTGAAAAGGCCCAGTCTCTATTGAGACAGGAAGACCTGCAAAAAGATTTCCCCATTTTTGTTGATTTTCCCAGAAGTAGATTCGAGGTTCTACTGTAAACGCCAACCTAGTTTGCCATGATCTTTCTTTTCCTCCGGCTAGATAACCAGATCCAGATTGGTAATTCACATTATGTACTCCTATCGTCGTTTTGACGCTTAATGAATTTGAAAAAAAATGCTCATAAGACCCACCTATAAACGTCGAAACTGAAAAAGGCGTTTGCCTTGAAAAAGAATCAAAATGCCAAGGTAAAATACCAACTTCAATACCAACGCGAGATTTGGTTTCTTGTGAATAAACATTCGTAATAGAAACAAATACAAAAATGATTACGTATAATATGTGCTTCATATTTTTATTTTTTAGAATTATTTTGAAATACTCGTGTAATTGTTAGTATACTCTCATCATAGTTTTCTCGTTGTTGACCATTTCCAGATTAAAAAATGCAGTACCTAAGGCCTCAGCATCTTTAAATTTTATAACACCTCCTTCTACAACAACTTTGTCAAGCTGTGCTTCAATCTCTGCATCAAGAATTGAAGCTAGATTTATCTTTTCTATTGGGATCTCGTTAGAACAAGAAAAAAATGCAGATAAAATGATACCACTGCAAATCGATTTTAATAAATTAGTTTCCATTTTTTCAAATTAATTCAATTATTAAGAATATTAATTAGTAATATTTCAAAAAAATTATTTATGGTTCACTAGTGTCCTAATTTTAATGGGACACTAATGTTAATACCTCTAAAACTTCCATTTGCTTCTAATTATTCTGCAAACTTATACCGCGCTTCACACAGTTAAACCGCATTTTTGGGGAGCTATTTTTCACAAAAAAGCAAAAACCACTTTTTGAACGGGAAAAAATATGCTTTTTCAAAATAAAATAATTAGTTTTGCAAAAACTGCTGATCAAACATACCTAATAAGCAATTTTTGCTGAAAACAGAGAGTGTTTAAGTATGTGATATAGTTATTTCTGCAGGAAAAGACTTAAAACTTCACAGTCGACCCACTATAACGGAAAATCCTATACATGTAGGCTTTATTTTTCAACTTTGTAAGTCGCTTGATATATGTCTTTGTTGATTTCTAACCCATCCACCTAACTAATGAAATATGGATATTTTGGAGAATAATTTTGAGATACAAAACTTACTGTTTGAAGAAATTCAAAAAAACATTTCCTCACAGTATTTATTGGTCGATGTTGTATCGGATATTTTAGAGACGGGCAGAGATTCAGCCTATCGTCGTATTCGAGGGGAAAAGCAATTAAGTATCAAAGAAACTTATATGCTCTGTAAACATTTCCACATATCATTTGATACACTTATGGGAAACAAGGCCTTACATTCGTTCGACTGCCTATACCATCCGATTAATCTGTCTGTCCCTGATGAGTATAACCGCTATATGCATGCATTATTGAAGAATATTCAACAGGTAAAAAATGCCTCTAAGCCCAGTATACATTTGTCAGCGTCAGACATTCCTATATTTCATTTAATCACTCAAAAAGAGTTGACGTTTTTTAAACTCTACACTTGGACACAAAGCGTTTACGACTACAATAATACGCTAGATAATTTTATGAAAGGAGTAGACACTCCAGATCTAACAAGATTGTATGACCAAATTAGCAGTAATTACGAACTGATTCCTTCTGCCGAAATATGGACAGAAAATACTATCATGAGTACCCTTAATCTGATTCACTATTACGTAGAAATTGGAAGTTTTTCAAGTAGAGATCTACCGTTGTTATTATGTGAACAGGTCCTGCTTATTTTAGATAAATTGCAAAAATGGACTGAAAGGGGAGAGAAAGGCAAACATTCAACTCCCTTCAAATTTTATATAAGTGAAATGGAATTAGAAAATACCTACATATTGATGAAACGATCTGGGATAAACAATTGTGTAGTTAAATTATTCACTATAAATAGCTTAAACATATCAGACAAGGAGTTTTGCCGTGAAACAGAAAACTGGTTGACCAAGTTATCAGAACGATCTGCAATGTTATGTGGTAATATGGAAAAGGAACGATTCAAATATTTTAATACTCAACGGCAAAAAGTTCGAATCCTCATGGATAAAATTCATGATTTATTTTGAGCTATTCCCCTTAAATTAAGAAAACTGGCTAGAAAAACCGGACTAAATTTGAATATATCTTAATAAAATAATTTGGCGCATAAAAAAAGAGCAATTTAAATTGCTCTTTTTTAGTTACCTGCTGGCCCTATCGGGACCAGGATTGAGGTATGTCAGTATTTGTCCGCTAAGTTGAAGGAGAGATATTTCACATAATTTTGTTGCGTACTCGGCTATAGATTGCCTTTCTTCTGCTTCAAGCAGGCTGTTCTGGGCCTCGCGAAGTTCTATTCCCGAAAGATCACCCAATTTATACCGGTCGATGGCAATGCTATAGTTCTCTTGTGCCACAGCCTGGTTTTCTTTTTCCAGCTTCCATAGCTCCAGGTTGTTCTTATAGGCCATCCATAAGTTGCTTAGATCGGCCCGAAGAGATAATTCGAGTTCCTGCATACGCAGTTCTTTGTTTTGAATCTCGAGTTTGGCATTGCGTTGTTCCCGTCGCTTATTAAACCCGTCAAACAAATTAATTCCGATGGTAACCCCGTAATTTAATCCCAATCGCTGCTGCAGGTCGGTTGTCCCAACT
>JAHRWO010000066.1 GCA_019105125.1 Flavobacterium sp. | reverse complement strand
ATTCAAGAAATCAAGCGATTTTCCAATTATTTTCAAGGGTTTCCATAATACCATATTTAAGAATCCTTCCAAATTGAATTCTTTTAAAGCTAGAATATATAAAGTGTTTTCTATTCGACTTGAAAAAAAGAAATTATTTTTTTTGCTTTTTTGCTTGAAATTGTAAAATTGATCTCTTATCAAATAACTCACCACAGATGGCGATACTAATAATTGATACGTTCTTAAAAAGGCATTTCCAGCAAAGTGAATTAATGCTAAAGTTTCAAAACCTAAAGCAATTTCAATAAAAATAATTCCAATTTGAGAAATAGAGCTATACGCCACCTGGCTCTTCACAGACGATTGAACTCTCGCCATAACAGAAGCTGCCAAACTAGTAGTTAATCCCATTAATCCAATGGCAAATCTCATGGTGGTTTGATGTTCCCAAAATGGAAATGTTCTCAACATTAAGAAAACTCCTAAATGCACTGATAACGAACCGTAGAAAATAGCACTCGAAGGTGTTGGACCTTCCATAGCTCTAGGCAACCAAGACGAAAACGGAATCTGAGCCGATTTTGCCGCAGCCGCACAAGCCAAACAAAGTGCAATGAATATTCCGATGACAGAATGATTTTGCAAATGCTCATTTACCAATTCGTAATTATTCAACTTCATGAAGGTAATATTTTCATGAAATAAATGGTGACTTGCCCACATCGCTAATAACAATCCGACATCGCCAATTCTATAAATTGAAAATACTTTGAAAGCATTTTTAACGGGTAAATAACGTTCTCTATAAAATGCAATTAAAAGGAAAGATGAAATTCCAATGATTTCCCAACCAATGAATAAGGTTTCAAAATTTCCTGATAAAATAGCTAAGTTATATCCGAAAAAGAAAAACAAAACCGTATTAAAAAAACGTTTGTATCCTTTTTCTCTATGTAAATAATAGCGACTATATGTAGTTATCATAGAAGTTAATAAGGCTCCAATGAATAAATAAACGGCTGAAATTTGATCAAAATAGAAATCGATAAAAAACTCATAATGAGCTGTTTTTAATATTGATAATTCGACTAAATTCAAATCTTTAGTACCGTCAATTATCCAAAAAATGATAAAAGCTACTAATCCTACTAATTGTAAAAAAACAGTTCCAAAAGCCGTCCATGAGATGGCTTTTTCTTTAGATTCAGGCAAAAACAAACTAATGATAAAGCCTAAAAACGGTAACAATATAAAATATTGTAATAACTCATTCATGACTTAAATGGTATTAGTGATTATTCCTACCGGAAGATTCTCTTTTGTGGTTTCAACCAACTGCATTTCATCTTTAATAAAATTTGCGGATTGAATAGGTTGATAGGGAACAAACTTTTCGTCTTCAAAAACAAAAAGCTCTTTAGTTTCAGGTTGAACTGCCACTAATTTTACCCAATCATTTTTAAACCATTCGTAAGTAGCTGGATTTTTAGAAATTGCATACATTACCTTTTCTGGAAAATGTTCGGCAATGACTAACAAACGAACTGGGTCATGAACTTCGATCATTTGACTTGGTAAACCTGGACGTAAATCACCATCGATTCCGTTGGCAACTCCAATTAATCCCATTACGTTATGAGGTAATTTAGAACCTGCGCCTAATTTTTGATTGTCAACTCTTGAAAAATAATATTCTAAATTAATTCCACCGCCCACTGGAGCAACTGCGCCTAAGATAATCGCTAAATAATCTCCCGCAGGATCAACTTCGTAGTCATACGAATTCAAGAACGAACGTCGGTCTAAGAACAATTGCTTTGACAAACTTCTTCTTCCAACAATACACATTGCATTCGTAGCGTGATTTAATTCAGGACGTGGTTCAAATAAAGATAAAGAACGACGTTTTACTTTTTCATGTACTTTTTCTAAAGTATCTGAAGTATTAATCGTATCAAAACGTCTTGAACGCTCTTTGGCATTGTTATCCAAGGCTTTTGTAAATGTGATTACATTTTGTTGGTGTAAAGCTTTGTTATTTTCAGATAAAGTATCTTCGTCATAAAAAGCAATTTCATCACGAGTTGTATCGTGTAAAGCTGGTAAAAATTGGGTAGAAGTTGGAATATCAATTCCTCTTTGTCTCAAAACGGCTCTAACTTCTGGATGATTCGCTGCAAACGAAGCCACTTTTGCGTTTACCGAACTTGGTCGACCTGAACAAGCACCGCAATCATAACCTGCATAATGCGTATTGTTTATACTTGTAGCGCCGTGTCCAACCACATAAACTATTGGCGAAAAATTCGAAACTAATCCGATACTTTTCAACAAGCCTTCTACTCTATTGGCCATTTCTTCTACCGAAAAACCGATTTGTAAGTCACCTTCTTTATGATTTACATCTTTATTTTCGATAACCAATTTCGATTTTTTATGCAAATGTTTGAAAGAAGCTGTTGTAGCAGGCGACATCGAAGGTTTAAAAATATTCAAAAATAGTTTTAAAGCCGAAGAAAAACCTAACGTTTGACTAATAATCCAACCAAAAAACAACGAGTGTGATTGCTTGTGATAATGCAAATCTTTAGCTTGTTTTTTCTTTCTGTGTTCTTCTTTGATTAAGAATTTTGGAGTAACCGGAGCTGGACATAATTTGGTATAAAATTTCCCATTTACCGGTTGATAGAAAAACTCAAAGTTAAAAAAAGCTGCCGTTCCATAAGTAGAAACATTTTTATCAATATGTTCGATATGTCTTCTGAACGAACATTCTCTATCGTCCATGCAAAACATACCTTGAAAACTTGGAGTTTGTTCTAACTTTTCTTCTTTTACCTTTTGAACGTTTGATAAAACAGAATCGAAAAGACTCCATTCGAATGCTTGTTGCCAAAGTGATAATACATCGAATAATTCGTTATAATTTACTTTTTCAAATAGTGAAAAATTAGTTCTTTCGATTTTAAATCCAAGTGGCGCCCAATTTTCATTAAACTTCGTATCTAAAGTATCAATCTCAAGAAGTAATTCAAATTTTATCACTTCTTCTAATGTAATTTTCTTGTAATCTAAAAGTGAACTTGGATTATTTTCAATAGTAGCTATCATTCCGCTCCATCCAGGATGCCCAAATTGTTGATCGAATAAATACTGTTCAAACAATTCTTCTTTCCCTACAATTAAATCTAATAATTGAGTGATGGAAGCATCTTCTTGTAATAATTTTTTAGCTCTATTAGAAGTAAAAATTCCTTTAAAAGTATTTTTCTCTAACTCTCTAATAGAAGCTAAAAATCCTTTATCATGTATAGGAAAATTCCAAATAGCAACCCCTTGATCCAAATAACTACATAATACGCGAAACAACAAACTATGTGTTGATTTTTCAAGATTTATATAATAATGTTTTTTCCAATTAGCACGCAAACTTCCAATTCTCGGAGAAATGGATTCATCATAATTGGTTTTCAATAATTTCTCTTTCCAAATTTGAAGATTTTCAGCTTCTTTTACTTTTGTAATAACAGCATCTAAAACAGCTTCATTAATTTCTTTATTAGCAAATCGTTGTCTAAAATCGGATATTGACAAATAGGTTTTATATCCAAAAATAGTAGAAGCTTCATGCAGTGCTTCGTGAAATTTTTTACTTTGAAAAGCATGCAAAGTATTATGGTGCACAAAATCTTTCAGCGGATTTTGCGCAGGCAAATAATGAGTTAGGTTATGAAGAACTTCATGTTCGTCAAAACCAACGTTATGTGTTTTCATTGATTAATGAAATAAATTAATACACAGTGAACATTCACAATATAACAAATAATGTGAAAAATAACAAAATATGTATTAAGAAAGATGAAACTTCCAATTACAATATAAATCGTAAAGTGGAATAATTTCTTTTGAAGAAAAGAATTGGGATAAATATGAACTTGAATTCTTCTCTAAAGAAGATTTAATAATAATAAATGATTTTGTTGGAATTAAAAGTATATCCAACTCAATTTTCAATTCAGGTTCTATTTCAACAGTAACGTATTCTCCTTCTTCTATATCAACAGTTTGAAAATGAGAAAAATCAGCAGGTGTATATTTTTGTTGGAATTCAGACTGAGATACTAAAACAACATCTTCCGAGGCATTAAATGAAACACCAATAGCCCACATGAAAAATGTGAGCATAA
>JAHRWO010000004.1 GCA_019105125.1 Flavobacterium sp. | reverse complement strand
ACAAAGGAGTTTTAACTGTTTCTAATGCTCATTTTACATTTGAGGTAGATAAAACTCAGAATAAACCAATCAATTACCAATATACTAATGAAAACAATTGGTTTTATTGCGAACAGATGGGTCTATTAAACACCTTATATATTTTTGGTGGCGGACATGTTAGTGTTCCTTTAAGTCAAATTGCCAACATGCTTGACTTTCGCGTTGAGATTTTTGATAACCGTGAAGATCTCTCAACTATTCAGGCAAACCATTTTGCACATAAAAAAACTATAGTCGATTATAACGATATCGCTCACTTATTAACCGAAGGAGCAAATAGCTATGCAGTAATTATGACCACTGGTCATAAAGCCGATCAACTTATTTTAAAACAACTTGTAACAAAAAATCTGAAATACCTCGGAATGATAGGTAGCAAAAACAAAACAAAAACTATTTTCGAGAATTTGCTAAACGAAGGAATAAAACAAGGAGATATTGACAAAGTGGATGCGCCGATTGGTTTATCTATTAACAGCGAAACACCTGCTGAAATAGCTATTAGTATTGCTGCGAAGATGGTTCAGGTAAAGAATAGTTTATAATAGTCCTACATTCGCTTTTTTTGTCATTACGAGCGAAGCGAAGTAATCTATAAACGGTTTAAAAGACTGCTTTTCTCGATCCCGATAGCTCCTAAAATCCGCATGTCTTTTTAGAAACGGATATATTAATTAAATTTTAATAAGAATTAAGAATAAAGAGGACTAAATTACTTGTTTAAGATATTTTTTGAGTTCTTTCTAAGTTGATTTATGTAGAATTACATTGAAAGTCTTGAGTTTTTACAAAAAAGAGCATATTCTTACAATTCCACAATTGTGGTGTACATAAGCTTCCTACATTTAATCTATTATTTTATAATTAACTTAAGTGGAAAAGTTGACTTTGCCATATACCCTCAATTGTCTTTGTCTCGATCTGTAAATCCATTTTGAGGGTAAAATTATAAAGCGGAACAGGAATTTTTTTACTCTGAAAGTAGACTTTAATATTTTAAACTTAGATGCAAAATAATTAATTATTTTATGGTATAGATTCCTGCAAATTGCAGTAAAATAAAGAAATGTTGTATTTTTTTCTAAAGTAGAAAACGGCATCGCTCCCCATCCGAAGTCATTTTTTAAAATATCAAACTGTTTCTCCATATTACCCCGGTGGTTGTAAAACCTTGCTATTTCTATTGGACTAAGAATGAAATTATTGGTAAGTATTGCCCTGTACTCGTATGTATCTTGAGTAAAAAGGTCAAGTTGACAGTCGTCTTTTAAACTTCTTTTTACAATAAGCCTGAACTTTTTGGGCTCCGCCCCATCATCTTTTGATTGCTTACAAAAAGGAATAATAGATATCTCTCCAACTTCCATGGAATTTTGGTTTTCATCATCCATGACATGCCACTTCTGAACCTGAGAGAAATATTTCTCGACATAACTGTTCCTGCAGCCTATATAGAAGTTCTTTACTTCTTTATCCAAAAGTTTAACTACATCATACTGATATGATGCTGCATCAGCCCGAAAATGATCCGCCTTCCTGATTTTGTTTCTGTTTAACAACTCGAATAAGCGTTCCAAAGTATCTGTTTGAAACGATTTTGCGTCACTGTTCCCATTTCTATTTTCGATATACAAAACGTGCTCTTCATTAAGTGTGCAAACACCCGGTTGATAACCTGGATTTCTTTTATAGGTCATCATGCTATCACTCTTCTCATTGAATATGATTGTATTATCGTAATCAAGAACCACTTCTTTTGAATCAAAAACTCCAAGTTTATGGAGCAGTGAAACATTTAATTGTTCCAAAACTTTATTTGCATTATATGAATGTTCAATATTCCCTCTTTTAGTACGACATTTTTTGTTCTCTTGTGTTAATTCTGACATTCTTTTTAGCACTGTGTCGGGACTTGGAATCTTAATAAATGGATTGTTGTGGAAATGAAGTTTTAAATGTGTATGCAAATCCTCAATATGATCTCCACCGCAAAGATATATGCTTAACAATGAATATATTATATCTTTCCATGTATAGGTGCTTTGCTGGGCTAAAGAAGGAAGTTGTTGATTGAAAAGATCACCTATTTTATTGTTTTCAAGGTGTTCTAGAACAAAATTCATTCCTCCAAATGCGGATATTGGTTTACTTTTTTGTATTTTCATAGTCGGTATTTGTTGCAACACCAATATAGGTGAAAATGCCTTAGCTGTAAAACAATGTTAAACAAAGTTTTACAGCTTTTTATTAACAATACATGCGGATTTTAGGAGCTATCGGGAAGGACTTGAACCTATGCCGATCCCGATGGCTATCGGGACGGCACCCTGATTAACAGTCCTTATTAAATTTTTCAAGAAGTTTTAAAGAAATTTCAGGATACTTTGTCAAATTATTCAAATAAGTTCTGCTTTTCATTTGTTTGATATGCTTCTCTATCTTTAATGCTTGACTATAACTCTGACAATCAATGGTGAAAAATAACTGCCAATCATTTGCAGATTTTGTAAATTTTAGTTTACCATAGTATTCTTCCAAATGTCTTTCTAATCTTATTG
>JAHRWO010000049.1 GCA_019105125.1 Flavobacterium sp. | reverse complement strand
GGATTGAGAATAATGTAAATTTGATTTCGAAACGGTACTTTCTTTTTTGGAGGTGCCGTTTTATTCTTTCACATAACGTTTTTGGCTATGGTTTCGTTGCGTGAAAATCCGCGAGGATGTTCCGCCGTAAACCGAAGATAGCAAAAATGCGAGGACTTTCCGCAAGGAAAGTCAGAAGCAATGAACTATAGCCGGTGTTGTGCAACGTATTTTATATTTTTCGTTTCAATTTCTTAAAACAGTATTTATAATCAAATATTTTATCCAAATCGCAAATCAATTCTTTGGCTTGCTTTTTCTCAAAAACAGGAACAAAACAGATCATAATTCCGAAATCTTTTGTTTTAAAAAGCAATTCCAGATATAATTCAGTTTCAGTGGGTTTGAATATTTGGTCAGAACTTAAATCAGCGTACTCATTTTGGATTTCTACATATAATTTGTCCAAAAGATTATGCTTCTTTAATATTCCGATAACTTGCTCATTTTTTTTCGCATCTGATACAATGTCTATACACGGATTCAATTCAATATTTTCAACAATTACGTCTTTTGTAATTCCGATATAAAAGTCAGAGTTTGGTAAAATCAGAGTTGTATTTAAAGATTCCGATGAATTTTCTAATTCAACAAGAATCTTATCAAAATCCAAAGTTTTTTGAGAAAAGGACTTATTAAAAATCAAAAATAATATGGCAAAAATTAAAGTTTTCATTGGGTTTTCATATGTTACACAACGTTTCGCCGCTTGGCGTCAGTGGCGACTTTTTTAATAATTATTTCTAAAGATAAGCAAAATTTCAACTTAGTAATTTCCTGCTAAGAAAAACTAAACTAGCCATTGCGCCAAACGGCTGTTAGCGGTAGTTTTTATTATTTCGTATCCTATATGTTCTTATTATATTTTCTAATTCACTATGTGTTACATTCAGAGAGTCAATTTCAATTTTTTCAAACTCGTCTTCATCATAGAAATAAGTCAAGTAAGACTTTGCAGATTTTCCATAACCTTCTTGAACAACTTCTTCGCTATCAATTGTCGACCAATTTTTGAATTCAACATTCGTTGTTGTAATTCCTTTGTTGTCAATTATAATTTGTGGTTTATTGTTTAAAGCTTTTCGTAACTCTTTCACTGAATTATAAAGTCCAATTGTCGACATAATTGTTCCTAAAATATAATTTTTAGTTTCACCTTTTAGAAGAAAGTAAATTCCAACTCCAATTATTAAAATTGAAATCCCGAGTTCAACGTAATTATTAACTTTTGAATAGAAAATTTCCATTTTCGGTGGTAAAGAATAATCCTCTCGGTATTCATCTTCTTGTTCAAATTTCTTTTCAAGTTTTTTTAGCTCTTCTTTCTCTTCAAATGTTCTAATTTCTGTTTTCTCAAATATATTCCCGTCATTCCAAATCAATTTTTCTTGAATAGCTCTTTTTTTTAATTCATGAACATTTCTAACATTTTTAAAAGCCCAAATTCTCCATTTTGTAATCATAAAACTCCAAACTAACCAAGCTATTATAAATCCTAAAATAAATCCAATTCCAATTCCCCATTTTGGAATTAAGTTTAAATCCGATAAGTAAAATGCTGAGGCTGGTATTCCAATCATACATATAAACACAGGAATATTCACAATCAAATGTCCTCTGGTTATTGCTTTATTAACTGAAATTTCTTGTTTCATTTGGATTTTTGGTAAAATTACCGCTAACGTTCTGCGGCTTGCTCTCAGTGGCGTTGAGCCAACACCAAGCCATTACAAATATAACAAAACATTCCATGCAGCAGCGGATTTTCCGTAGGAAAATCCGGAAGTAGCCATTGAAGCAAACCGCTGTTAGCAAACGTTTTATTCAAAAAATATTTCTTCTAGATTACCGTTTTCGTATGCTTTTAGATATTTTTTTGTTTGAGAACTTATTTTTACATTATTGTTTTTATTACCAATGTATTTTAGAACGATTTTTGCTCCTTCAATTTGTACTTCTTTAACATCAACTTGTTCGCTATATTTTTCACCTTTTTTGGGTTTACATTCTAAATTTCGATTGTAGTTGATTTTTTGGTTTAAACCATAATTAATCATTGCTACTATGTAAAGAAATTGTTGTTTGTCATCATTCGTTAATGATTTGAAAAAATTACCAAATGTTGGAATTCCCATTTCTGTTTCTTTATTCATCCAAAAATTCACTATTTGAGTAGCAGAAATAAATTCTTGAGATTTCAGGTCGACAGGATTTTCAAAAATATAGTTAGTTGCTCTAAAAAGCAATTTTTCATAATTTTTATAATTTACATTTTTGTCTGCTTTCATTACTTCTAAGGAATCAGATAATTGACCAAATAGAGTAATTGGTAATAGAAAGAATAGAAATGTAATTTTTTTCATAATAAGATTTTTAAATGTTTGCTAACGGTTTGCAGATTTGCGATGGGCGGGATTTTTACCACTGAACTTTATGCGGAGCACAAAACTTTCGGCTACCTCTAAACTGTCTGCGGAGCACGAAACCCCGCCTATTGCAAATGTGCTGTTATAAGCCGTTTTTCTATTGTGCAATGTCGTGTTTTATATTGTGTTTATTTAGCAAGAATTCTATGGTCGATGGATGAACTCCAATACCAACATTGAAAAATTGATTTTCTTCAATTTTCTTTCCGTTAACTTCTACTGTCCCTTTGAAACCAAGTGGCAATGTCACATTTTGTGATTGGACAGAATAAACATTCCCATCCGTGTCAAAAATAGGTCCGCCACTTTGTCCTTTTAGTCCGGGTGATGACGTTTCTAAATATAGAATGTCCATTGAACTGTCTGCTGTCTTTCCTTGCAATAGATTTCTTGTATAAATACCTTCAATTGGAAACAACGGTATAGGCAATAAATTAGGAGGCAAAGCAAACTGTTTGGTATTTACATCGAATGTTGGTTTCACTTCCACAAATGGAAAACCTAATTTACATAAGCTTGTCCCAGGGCTAATATTTGCAGGGTTTTTTATTTTAGGAAAAATAGTTTGTCCTACCAATGCTTTTGGGTCTATTTGAAAAAATGCAATATCATTTTCCCCATAAATAATATGTTGTAGAATATTTATTGGTTGTCCACCAAGTAGGATAGCAAAGTCAGTCAACCATTTCTTGTTTGGTTTAATGGCTCTTGCTAACGCTTGTCGTTGCTTGTCTTTTATTTGAGTATTGGCATTTATTTTATCAACTTTTTCTTGATATTCTTTGATTTCTTGTTGATGTTGATTAAATGTAAAAGCTGCACCAAAATTATGAGCAGCTGTCATACACCAACCTTCGTCATTTATTACGATAAATGAACCTAAACCACCTTCTATGGTGTTGTCGAAAAAACGCAATGTCACTATTAGTGGATGCGTAAACTTGTTGGCGATATTGTATGCTTTGTTGAACATTGTCGTGTCGTTTTAAAATGGCTTATAACGGTCAAGTATAAGCGTAGTGCGGGTTTTCGGAGCAATACACTGTCCGCTAGCACGAACTTTGATAGATGCCAAAATACCAAATTTTAGCCACTTCGCCCGCATTACGCTTATACAATGTTGGCGGTAGGTTTTTTATTCAATTCTCCTTAATACCCCCTTTAATTTTGCTTCAACTCCAAGATTATCAAAAAGTTTTTCAGTCAATGTTAATGTCTTCTTGAAA
>JAHRWO010000046.1 GCA_019105125.1 Flavobacterium sp. | reverse complement strand
TTTATACTTTTATGTTGTTGATTTCTATTGCGTTGTCTTATTTTTTGTCAAGTTATATTACCAAAACACTTAAGATTATTAGCGACAAAATAGAAGAAACACAACTAAATCAGCGCAACGAAAAAATTGTAATTGAAGACGGAAGTAAAGAGATTAATCTTTTGATTAATTCTTACAACAACATGGTCGATAAATTACAGGAAAGTGCCTCTGTGTTAGCACAAAGTGAAAGAGAACAAGCTTGGCGCGAAATGGCAAAGCAAGTAGCACACGAAATTAAAAATCCGCTTACGCCAATGCGATTAACGGTGCAAAATTTCCAAAGAAAGTTTGATGTAAATGACCCAAATATTACTCAGAAATTAGACGATTATACCAAAACCATTTTACAGCAAATAGATACCATGACGGCAGTTGCTGGAGCTTTTTCAAACTTTGCAACGATGCCTGCTCAGCAAAACGAAACCTTAAATGTGGTTCGAATTGTAAAGATGGCACTGGAAATTTTTAACGAAGATTATATTCAATTTTCAGCATTAGAAGACGAAATTATTGCCAAATTAGACCGAACACAACTAATTCGTGTGATTACCAATTTGGTTAAAAATGCTATTCAAGCCATTCCCGAAGAACAAGAAAACAAGCAAGTTTTTGTTACGGTTTTTAGACAAGGAAACGAGGTTAAGATAGCGGTTAAAGACAATGGAAAAGGAATTTCTACAGAAAACCAAAAACGTGTTTTCGAACCAAAATTCACTACAAAATCCAGTGGAATGGGACTTGGTTTAGCCATCATAAAAAATATTATCGAAAATTACAACGGAACGATTACCTTTGAAACGGAACCTAATGTGGGAACTGAATTTTTGGTTTCATTCCCAATTAATAAATAATCAAAACAAACAAAAATGGAAAATATTCTTATTGAAAAACAAGACGCTATTGCAATTGTAACGATTAACAGACCAACAAAATTAAACGCCCTAAATAAGGCAACTATTCAAGAATTGCACGATGGATTTAGATCGTTAAATGATGATCAATCTGTGAAAGCAATTATTGTAACAGGTAGTGGAGAAAAAGCTTTTGTAGCAGGAGCCGATATTTCAGAATTTGCTCATTTTTCTGTAGAAGAAGGAGGGAAATTAGCAGCTCAAGGTCAGGAATTATTGTTTGATTTTGTTCAAAATTTAAGCACACCCGTAATTGCAGCTGTAAATGGTTTTGCTCTTGGTGGTGGATTAGAATTAGCGATGTCATGTCATTTTAGAGTAGCATCAGATAATGCAAAAATGGGATTACCTGAAGTAACGTTAGGGGTAATTCCGGGTTATGGAGGAACACAGCGTTTAGCGCAATTAGTAGGAAAAGGTCGTGCCATGGAAATGATTATGACTGCAGGCATGATTGATGCCGAAACCGCTAAACACTTCGGATTAGTAAACCACGTAGTTTCACAAGCAGAATTATTAGATTTTGCTAAAGGAATTGCCTCAAAAATTACTAAAAATTCGAGTGTAGCTATAGCAAAAGCAATACAAGCGGTGAATGCTAATTATACCGATGGAGTAAATGGTTACCAAGTAGAAATAGAAAACTTTGGTGCTTGTTTTGGAACCGAAGATTTTAAAGAAGGAACAACGGCGTTTTTAGAAAAAAGGAAAGCAGAATTTCCTGGGAGATAATCGTATTATGAGTAAAATAATCTTTTTCCTTTTTTTTTCAACTTTTTTAGTAGCTCAGGATTTAACTTTTAAAATTGAGAAAAGTGAACTTTTTACTGATGAATATAAAGACTCTAAAATTATTTTAGTTGAGAAAGCTAATGTAAACGATATTCATATTCTTCGGTCATTTAAAAGTAGTGTTTCAACAAAGCGAGGTTTTTATATTGAAAAATATGATAAATCGTTAAAAAAGATAAATGAATTTGAATTTGAAATATCGCATCCAGTTTCAGAAAAATATAGTTTAGTTATTGGAGCTTTTTTTAAAGATTCTAAATTTTATATTTTAGAAATGTTTTATGATTTAAAGAGTAAAAGCTACGTTTGTCAGGCTAATATTATTGATGAAAATTATAAAGTTTCTAAAAAAGAACTTTTTAAATTAAATAAAGAATTAGTTAAAGGTTTTGGACTTGAAACGCATTACTACAATGAATATTTATTAGATAAGAACATAAGTAATTTAGGTTTGTTTGAAGAGGAAAGTAGTAACCGTATTGGTTTTTTCAGTAACGTAAATTCAAAAGTTTCTGAGAATAACAGTTCTTCTGATGTTGTTTTTAAAGTAAACAATCAAAAAACAATGTTTTCAATAGCAGTGAGTTTTAAATACGGAAGTAAAGAAAACACCAAACTATTTCTTTTTGATTCAAGCTTAAATCAAAAAATAGAAAAAGATTTTTCGTTTGAAAAAAACACTGTAATTAATAAAAACATTGAATTGCACGAAAACTTAGAAGTTATTTATTTAACTCAAAAGATTTATTCTACGGAATTAAAAAACAAGGAATCAGGTGGAGAATATTTTTATGAGATTAATCAAGTAAGTGCAACTGATGTTAAAAAAAAGAAAATAAATGTCGTAAATCATTATTTACCTTCATTAAGTTTTTTCGGTTTGAAAGATAAGCTTTATGGTTTTAGTTTTTATTCTGAAAACGAAGATTTTAAATATAGTGGCATTGCATTTTTTGAATTAGATTCGCATAGTTTAGAAATAAAAAATTCAAAATATTCCCCTTTTACTCAGCAATTTGTTTTGGATAAATATGGGGAATTTAAATATAAAGAACTTAAAAATATCGTTATTAAAAATGTCTATTTACAAGAGGATGAATTAGTTGTTAATGCTGAAGAGCAATATGCTACGACTAATAATTCCTCAAATAGTAAATTATATAATTACGACGATATCATATCTTTAAGATTAAACAATAAGGGTGATTTAATTAGCGCAAGAAACATTAATAAAAGACAATCAGTTGGTAATCCAGAAGACAGCCCTTTTATTTCTTACCAATCTTGCTTATCAAATAAAATAAATTATTTTTTTATAAATGCTAAAGATAAAATCAAAGAGTTGTCTAGTCAAAGACTTGAATTTAAAGGAACGAATTGGCTAAGTAATTCCAATTTATTTGTTATATCCATTAATGAAAGTGGCGACTTCTTATACAAACAAATATTGAGTGATGAAGAAAATGATGTTCCCTTTATGGTTTCAAAAGGAGTATTCATTGATGATTCTATTGTTTTTTTAGGTCGAAAAGGCAAGAAAAAACAACTACTAAAAGTTACTTTATGACAAAAAAGGAGATTGTGAAAACAATCTCCTTTTTTTATTCTTGCCCGTCCCACTCCGCATAAAATTGACTCAAAAATGTTACCATAAAATCATGACGTTTTTGAGCTATTTTTTTACCAGTTTCCGTATTCATTTTGTCTTTTAAAAGTAAGAGTTTTTCGTAGAAGTGGTTTAAAGTAGGGGCTTCACTATTCTTATATTCATCCTTATTCATATTCAAATTAGGTTGAATATTTGGGTCGTATAACGGACGATTTTTAAAGCCGCCGTAATTAAAAGTACGCGCTATTCCTATAGCACCAATAGCATCTAATCGGTCAGCATCTTGCACGATTTCTAATTCTTTAGAATGAAAATTCTTTTCAAAATTTCCACCTTTAAACGAAATGTTTTCGATAATCGCAATTACATGTGAAATAATCGCTTCTGAAACCTTTTGAGATTCTAAAAACTCTCGTGCAATTTGGGGCCCAATCGTTTCATCTCCATTGTGGAATTTTGAATCTGCAATATCATGAAGCAAAGCGGCTAATTTCACTACAGTCAAATCACATTCTTCTTCTTCGGCAATTAACAAAGCATTTTTATAAACTCTTTCAATGTGAAACCAATCGTGACCACCCTCAGCATGAGCTAGTTGATTCTTAACAAAAAGTATAGTGTTATTGATAATTTGCATGGTTCTAATTTACAAAAAAATTCCAAACTCATAATCGAATTTGGAATCTGAAATTATATTTTTTGAATCTTATTTAACTAAAGCAGGCTGCACCCATTTAAAAAGTTGTCCTTCAGTAGGGACTACCAATCGTTCAGAAATTCTAGTCATTCTTTCAGGTAGTTTTATTAAATAATCTCTAGCTTTTTCAGCCTCATCTGTAAGATTACAAATTTTATCAATCTCCCATTTTTCATTCAATTTTTTTAGAATGTCTACATAATCCATCGCCGTGTAAACGCCTAAACGTTGTGCTGATTCTGAGAATTTTTCAAATGCAGTTCCAATGCTTTCGCCTGATTCTCTAATCAAATGCGCTGGCATCGTAATTTTTTTCTTCATCATGTATTGAAATGACAACATCATTTCGCTAGGGTCAATTTCAAAAATACGCTTCACAAATTCGCTATACGCTAAGTGATGACGCATTTCGTCTCCAGCAATTAAATTACACATTTTGAATAATTTTTTATCACCAAATTTCTTCGCCATCTGTGCTACACGATTGTGTGAAACATACGTAGCTAATTCTTGAAAACTAGTGAAAACAAAGTTCTTGTATGGATCTCGATCAGTTCCAGGATCAAAACCATCGTTGATTAAATGCTGTGTTGTAACTTCAACCTCACGCATATTTACTCTTCCTGAAAGGTATAAATATTTGTTTAATACATCGCCGTGACGATTTTCTTCACCGGTCCATTGGCGTAACCATTTTGCCCAACCGTTATCGCCTTTCTCTCCTTTTTGAGTAACGCCTTCAACATCCATTAACCACGTTTCGTAGGTTGGTAAAGCCTCTTCAGTAATAGTATCACCTACTAGAACTACCCAAAAATCATAAGGTAAATCTTTTGCAATTTCGCGTAATTCTTTAACTTCCTCTAAAAAATTTTCTTTAGACGAATCTGGTAATAAATCAGTAGGCTGCCAAATTTTTTCGACAGGGATTAAGAATTCTTCCATGAAATGATCAACCTTCTTTTCTAAAAATTGCATCACTTCTAAACGGACATTTTGTATTGACATGGGGTTATTTTTTTATGTGTTTTTTTATTACGGTTTCGGTTTTTTCTAAAATCTCTTCAAATGGGTGTTCTGAAATTTTTAGTGGTTCATGAATAATGAATTCTAAACGAGTTCCTAACCCAAGGGGAAAAGTACCAAATTTAGTCATTTTCCATGAATTATTTATACTGATAGGTAAGAAATATGCATCGGGTGCAAACTTGTATAACATTTTTAAACCATTCACAGCGAAAGGTTTAGG
>JAHRWO010000026.1 GCA_019105125.1 Flavobacterium sp. | reverse complement strand
CAAATCACCAATAGTAACTTGAAGATTCTCAGCTTCTGAATGGTCTAAAAGGTATTTTATAAGTGATGAAGCCGAACGTCCTGCTCCAATGACTAAAATATGTCTCATCTTTGGTGTGTTGTAAAAATATCACACGAAGATAGTAAAATGTTATATTTATGAAAACATTTTCTTGATTTATGTCATAATTTAACATAAAAACTTTTGCTATCTTTGGTCTCAAATTTTATAAAATGGATAAGAAAATACTGTTGGTTGCGGCTATTTTAGGGGTAACAGCAATAATTTTAGGAGCATTTGGTGCTCACGGATTAAAGAAAGTACTTTCGGTGGAGCAATTGGCAACATTTGAAGTTGGGGTACGTTATCAAATGTATCACGCGTTGTTTCTTTTTTTTATAGGAACTTTTTCTTTTTTAGGAGAGAAAGAACGTTCTATCATTTTTTATTTAACAATTATTGGAGTTTTGTTTTTTTCAGGCTCTATTTATTTTTTGGCGACAAATACAATTACAAATTTAAAGACGAAATTTTTAGGACCGATAACGCCAATAGGTGGGCTGTTCTTAGTTTCGGCTTGGGGATACTTATTTTACGCTGTTTTATCTAAAAAACACTAAATTAAAACGCTATCTCAAATTTAATTTATAATTTTGCACTTTATTTTAAACACAACATAACCTAATTTTATGGATACGAATGCTCAAACTACGAAATCGATTTCGTTAGAAAAGTACGGAATCGTTAATGTATCAGAAATAATATACAATCCTTCATACGATTATTTATATAATGAAGAATTAAACCCAGCTTTAGAAGGTTTTGAAAGAGGTCAGTTGTCAGAACTTGGCGCGGTTAACGTAATGACGGGTGAATTCACAGGTCGTTCTCCTAAAGACAAATATATTGTTAAAGATAGCGTTACAGAAAACACGATTTGGTGGAATTCTGATAAAGCAGCTAACGATAACAAACCAATTTCTCAAGATACTTGGAATGCTTTAAAAGAAACTACGGTAAAGCAATTATCAAATAAAAAATTATACGTTGTTGACGCTTTTTGTGGTGCAAACGAAAACACAAGATTGAAAGTTCGTTTCATCATGGAAGTAGCATGGCAAGCACATTTTGTAAAAAATATGTTCATTCGTCCAACAGAAGCAGAATTAGAAAACTTTGGTGAGCCAGATTTTGTAGTAATGAACGGTTCAAAAACAAGTTTCAAAGATTATGCAGCTCACGGATTAAATTCGGAAGTATATGTAGCATTTAACTTAACTGAGAAAATCCAATTAATTGGTGGAACTTGGTACGGTGGTGAAATGAAAAAAGGATTGTTCTCTATGATGAACTATTACTTACCATTACAAGGAATTGCTTCTATGCACTGTTCAGCTAACAAAGGAAAAGATGGCGATGTTGCTGTTTTCTTCGGATTATCTGGAACAGGAAAAACTACGTTATCAACAGATCCAAAACGTGAATTAATTGGAGATGACGAGCACGGATGGGATAATGACGGTGTTTTCAACTTCGAAGGTGGATGTTATGCAAAAACTATCGATTTAAGTAAAGAGAATGAACCAGATATCTTCGGAGCTATCAAAAGAGATGCGTTATTAGAAAATGTAACGGTTGATGCTAACGGAAAAATTGATTTCAAAGATGGTTCAGTGACACAAAATACACGTGTTTCTTACCCAATTAATCATATTGAAAATATTGTAAGACCAGTTTCTAAAGCAGGTCACGCTACTAAAGTTATTTTCTTAACGGCAGATGCATTCGGAGTAATGCCTCCGGTTTCTAAATTAACTCCAGAGCAAACTAAATATTACTTCTTATCTGGATTTACAGCTAAATTAGCTGGAACAGAAAGAGGAGTAACACAACCAGAACCAACATTCTCAGCTTGTTTCGGAAAAGCATTCTTATCATTACACCCAACAAAATACGGTGAAGAATTAGTGAAGAAAATGGAGCAACACAATGCTACTGCTTACATGGTTAACACAGGTTGGAACGGAACAGGAAAACGTATTTCTATTAAAGATACTCGTGCAATTATTGATGCTATTTTAGATGGTTCTATCGAAAAAGCGGAAACTAAAACAGTTCCAGTATTTAATTTTGTAGTTCCTACTGCTTTACCAAATGTAGATACTAATATTTTAGACCCTAGAAATACATATGCGGATGCTTCTGAATGGAATGCAAAAGCTGAAGACTTGGCTTCAAGATTTATCAAAAACTTTGTTCAATATACAGATAACGAAGAAGGAAAATCATTAGTCGCAGCTGGTCCTCAATTGTAATCTAAAGAAATTTATATAGTAAAAAGTCCCGAAATTTTCGGGACTTTTTTATTGGTATTAATCAAACAAAAAACCCAAACTCTTTCGAATTTGGGTTCTATATATTTTTGTTTGTTATTATTTTCCTTTATTAGCTTCAGCTACATATTTTTCCAAAGCTCCTGTCATCGATGGTGTTCCAGGGCTTGGAGCCATGATGTCAACACGTAAACCGTGTTCTAAAGCTTCTTTTTTAG
>JAHRWO010000007.1 GCA_019105125.1 Flavobacterium sp. | reverse complement strand
ATTATACTCTAAAATTTTTATTTTAGTAGACGACAATACATCTCAATATTGTCTTCCCTATTTTATGAGCAAACTAGCTACTGAAATTGAAATAGAAATTATTGAGTTAGAATCAGGAGAAATCAATAAAAATATTGCAACTTGCACCGAAGTATGGTCTGCTCTATCAGAATTGGGTGCCGATAGAAAAAGCATTATAATTAATTTGGGAGGCGGAGTAATTTCCGATTTAGGCGGTTTTGTTGCTTGTACATTTAAACGAGGAATTGATTTTATAAATGTACCAACAACACTTCTTGCGATGGTTGATGCTTCAATTGGAGGAAAAAATGGAGTTGATTTGGGCAGTTTAAAAAATCAAATTGGAATTATTCGAGAGCCCAAAGCAGTTATAATTGATACTGAATTTCTAAGCACTTTACCCGCCAACGAAATGCGATCAGGTTTAGCCGAAATGTTAAAACACGGGTTAATTTTTGATAGAAATTATTGGAATAAATTCAAAAACCTAAGTAATTTAAATACAAATGATTTAAATATTTTAATTCATCAATCTATTGAAATAAAAAACAGCATCGTTTGTGAAGATTTAACAGAGAATGGAATTCGCAAAGCTTTAAATTTTGGTCATACATTAGGCCATGCGATTGAGAGCTACTTTTTGAAAAACGAAAATAAATCGATATTACTACACGGAGAAGCTATTGCTGCCGGAATGATTTTAGAAAGTTACATTTCTAAAGAAATGGGACTTCTTTCAAATGAATCCTATCAGGAGATTAAATACATTATTAATGATATTTTTGAACAAATTGAATTTGATGATTTTGATATGAAAAAGATTATAGATTTAATGAGTTTTGATAAGAAAAATGAATTTGGAAAAGTACAATTTGTATTACTAAACGGTATTGGAAAAACAAAAATCAATCAAGAAGTAGATAACGAATTGATTTTCAGTTCTTTTAGAGATTACTTGTTGTAATTATTTTTTTAATATTTCTGTAACTTTAAGCGATTTTATTTTTTAACTTTGCGCCAATGAAAGAAAACAATAATACAAGCAATTTTAACAGGGTTCTTAATAATAGGAATGCTGACTTGTCTATTATTGACCGTTTTTTCTTTTCCATTTTTTGTTTTCACATTATTGATTTATTCTCGCTTTCGAAGACATTTAGTGAAAAACTATTGATTCGATTTGCAAATATTAGAGTTTGAAAATTAAGATTAAAAACAGGTAAACATTTAAGCTTTTTTAATTTTTAATCTTATTTTTCAAAATGAACACAAAATATTACGACTTAATTAATCAGACTTTTTACTTTCCACAAGAAGAATTTACTTTAAATAAAGACGAACTACAATTTCATGGAATTGATTTAATGAAATTGGTTGAAGAGTACGGAACTCCTCTGAAATTTACCTATTTACCTAAGATTTCTCAAAACATTAATCGTGCAAAAATGTGGTTCAGAAATGCAATGGAAAAACATGATTACGATGCTAAATATTTTTACTGCTATTGCACCAAAAGTTCTCATTTTGAATTCATTTTAAACGAAGCTTTAAAAAACAATATTCATATTGAAACCTCTTCTGCTTTTGATATCAACATTGTTGAAAATTTAATGGAGCAAGGTAAAATCAATAAAAATACCTTTGTGGTATGTAATGGGTTTAAAAGAGCTCAGTATGTTGAAAATATTGCACGTTTAATCAATAATGGTCATAAAAACACTATTCCCGTTATTGATAATTTTGAAGAGTTAGATTTATTACAAGAACAAATTGATGGTAAATTTAAAATAGGAATTCGTATTGCTGCTGAAGAAGAACCTAAATTTGAGTTTTATACGTCTCGTTTAGGAATTGGATATAAAGACATCGTACCTTTTTACAGAAAACAAATTGCAGAAAACAAGAAAGTGGAATTAAAAATGCTTCACTTCTTTATTAATGCTGGTATTCGTGATACAGCGTATTATTGGAACGAATTATTAAAATGTATGAAAGTGTACATTGCTTTGAAAAAAGAATGTCCTTCATTAGATAGTTTAAATATTGGAGGTGGTTTCCCTATCAAGAATTCATTGGCTTTTGATTACGATTATCAATACATGGTAGACGAAATCTTAAATCAAATTAAAATTGCCTGTGATGATGCTGAAGTTCCAGTTCCTCACATCTTTACTGAATTTGGTTCATTTACTGTAGGTGAAGCTGGAGGTGCTATCTATCAAGTTTTATATCAAAAGAAACAAAATGACAGGGAAAACTGGAACATGATTGACTCTTCTTTCATTACTACCCTACCTGATACTTGGGCAATCAACAAACGTTTTGTAATGATGGCTGTCAATCGTTGGAATGATACTTACGAAAGGGTATTGTTAGGAGGATTAACATGTGATGGAGATGACTATTACAATTCCGAACAACACATGAATGCGGTTTATTTACCAAAATACAACAAAGAGAAACCATTATACATCGGATTCTTTAACACGGGAGCTTATCAAGAAACTATTGGAGGTTTTGGCGGATTAAGTCATTGTATTTTACCACAACCAAAGCACATTTTAATTGATAAAGACAAAAACGGAATTATTGCTACCGAAGTATTTTCAGAGCAACAAAAAGCCGAAGACGTTTTAGAAATTTTAGGATACAACAAGAAAAAAGAACAATAAAATAAAAAGTAATGAGCAAAGGACCAATTAGTCAGTTTATCGAGAAACACTATCTTCACTTTAACTCTGCCGCTTTAGTAGATGCAGCAAAAGGTTACGAAGAGCATTTATTAGACAACGGAAAAATGATGATTACATTAGCGGGTGCTATGAGCACAGCTGAATTAGGAAAATCATTAGCCGAAATGATTCGTCAAGATAAAGTACATATTATTTCTTGTACTGGAGCTAATTTAGAAGAGGATATCATGAACTTGGTAGCTCATAATTCTTATAAAAGAGTTCCAAATTACAGAGATTTATCACCACAAGAAGAATGGGATTTATTAGAAAATCACTACAACCGTGTAACGGATACTTGTATCCCTGAAGAAGAAGCTTTTAGAAGATTACAACAACATTTATACGACATTTGGAACAATGCTGATTCAAAAGGTGAACGTTATTTTCCACATGAATTCATGTACCAAATGATTAATTCAGGAGTTTTAAAGCAATATTACGAAATTGATCCTAAAGACTCATGGATGGTTGCCGCTGCTGAAAAGAATTTACCAATTGTTGTACCAGGTTGGGAAGACAGTACAATGGGAAATATTTTCTCTTCTTACTGTATCAAGGGAGAGTTCAAAGCTACAACAATGAAAAGCGGTATTGAATATATGATGTGGTTAGCAGATTGGTATCCTAAAAATTGTGCAGGAAAAGGAGTAGGTTTCTTCCAAATCGGAGGAGGTATCGCAGGAGACTTCCCTATTTGTGTAGTACCTATGTTGTACCAAGATATGGAAATGCATGATGTGCCATTTTGGAGCTATTTCTGTCAAATTTCTGATTCAACAACTAGTTATGGATCGTATTCAGGGGCTGTTCCAAATGAAAAAATCACATGGGGTAAATTAGATATCACAACACCAAAGTTTATTGTTGAGTCTGATGCTACGATAGTTGCGCCACTTATTTTTGCTTATGTTTTAGGATGGTAATTTTTTTTAGAAAAATTTTAAAATTTACTTGAAAATATAAGTTAAGGATATTACTTTTGACGAAATTACACGATTAAAACCTACCCAATGAAAAGAGTTATTGTTGATTACGCAAAATTAACAAATGAAATCTTAACCTTACTAGTTGAGAAATTTCCTGATGGATATGATGATTCAGATGTTATTCGTTTTAAAAATGCTAAGAATGAAACAGTTGAAGCTGTAGAAGTTCGCACTGAAGATACTATTTATCTAGTAAAAGTAAGTACTAAATTAGCTGACAGAATCGAAAACTTTGAAGAAGATGACATTATTGTTGATGTTGTGGTTCCAGATGAAAAAATTACAGGTCTTAAAGATTTGGAAATTGAAGACGATGAAGATGAAGATGAAGATTTAACGAATGATTCTGATGACATTGAGGATTCAGAAGATGAAGAAGATTAACTTTTAATCATTTTTAATTCTAAAAACATTTACAAATATATAATTTAAAGCTCGATAATTACTATCGAGCTTTTTTATAGTTAAATTTGTTATCAAATAAAAAAGCCTGTAAACATTAGTTTACAGGCTTTAAATTTGAGTAAATAAGGGGCTTTTATTTTACATCAAAGCGATCTAAGTTCATCACTTTAGTCCAAGCAGCCACGAAGTCATTTACAAATTTTTGTTTGTTGTCTTCTTGCGCATATACTTCAGCAATAGCTCTTAATTCTGAATTAGAACCAAAGATTAAATCGGCACGAGTAGCTGTCCATTTTACAGCATTTGTTTTCATATCACGACCTTCAAAAAGTTCTTGGTCATTTGAAGTAGCTTTCCAAGTAGTTCCCATAGCTAATAAATTTACAAAGAAATCGTTGTTCAATTTGTTTTTATCAGCTGAGAAGATTCCGTGTTTAGAACCATCATAATTTGCATTTAAAGCTCTCATACCACCTACTAAAACTGTCATTTCAGGAGCAGTTAAAGTTAATAATTGTGCTTTATCTACTAATAATTCTTCTGTAGAAACAGTATATTTTGTTTTTAAGTAATTACGGAAACCATCTGCTTGTGGTTCTAATACTGCGAATGATTTTTCATCAGTTTGATCTTGAGAAGCATCCATTCTGCCAGGAGTAAATGGAACTTGAACATTGTAACCCGCATTCTTAGCAGCTTGCTCTACTCCTACATTTCCAGCTAAAACAATTAAGTCGGCAATTGAAACTTTTTTGTCTTTAGATTTCGCGTTAAAATCAGCCTGAATTTTTTCCAAAGCCGTTAAAACACGATTTAATTGAGTAGGATTGTTTACTTCCCAACTTCTTTGTGGCTCTAAACGGATACGCGCACCATTAGCACCACCTCTTCTATCTGAACCTCTG
>JAHRWO010000003.1 GCA_019105125.1 Flavobacterium sp. | reverse complement strand
GATCCTTCAAAATCATTAGTACCAGATTTTGTAATAGCACTGATAGCTCCTCCAGCGAATCCTGAAATTTTAACATCAAAAGGCGCAACTTGTACTTGAAATTGCTCAATAGCGTCTAATGAGATTGGACTTACCCCTGTTTGACCCCCATTAGTTCCATTTGCAGCTAATCCAAATACGTCATTGTTTACTGCACCATCAATATAAATTGCGTTAAATCTGTTGTTTTGACCACTTATTGAGATAACATCATCTCCTCTTAATTGAGCTTGAGGTGTTAATCTTGCAAAGTCAGCAATGTTACGTGATAATGAAGGTAAAGCGTTAATTTTTTTACTGTCAATGATAGTTTGTGCACCCGTTTTACGAGAGTCAAATACATTGTCTCTGTTAGCTACTACAACAATATCTTTAAGTTCATTAGCTTCTTCCTTCATAACTACTTTGAAGTTTTGAGCATCCCCTAATTGTAAATAAACATTGTTAAATGTCTGAGTTTTAAAACCCAAATAACTAAACGTAATTGTGTAAGGCCCTCCTACACGCATGTTTGAAATTCTAAAATACCCGTCAAAATCCGTTGTAGCACCATATTTTGACCCTGCGGTTGTCAACACGGCTACCACATTGGCTCCAGCAAGATTGTTACCTTGCTCGTCAAAAACCTGACCATTAATTGAGGAATTTGTATTCCCTTGTGCATAACCTGCAAAACTGGTTATACATAACAATAATAGAAAAAATAATTTTTTAAAGATTTTCATTTGTTGTGTTTTTATAAAATTCGAAGCAAATTTCAGATTTATTTTAATTCTATATGTTAAGAAATTATTAACAAAAACACTGATTTTATAAATTTTAGCCCGAAAAAATTCGAAAAAACGCTTGAAAAATAAAGTTATGCTACTATTGTTACTCTAAATACTTTTTAAGTAAAAATGATGTTGAATTATCGTGATGTCTCACATTTTTTGATTGAATTTCTTCCAAAATTGAATTCGCCAATTGTTTACCTAATTCCACACCCCATTGATCATAACTGAAGATGTTCCAAATGATACCTTGCACGAAAATCTTGTGTTCGTACATGGCAACTAAAGCACCTAATGACTCTGGCGTTAATTTATTGATAAGAATGGTATTTGTTGGCTTATTTCCCGAGAACACTTTGAAAGGTAATAAAAAATCGGCTTTTTCACCTGAAATTCCTTGTTTCTCGAATTCTGCTTTTACTTGCGCTTCCGTTTTACCCATTAATAAAGCTTCGGTTTGCGCAAAGAAATTCGACATTAATTTGTCATGATGATCTTTGTTTGCGTGAAGTGAATGTTTGAATCCAATGAAATCTGTTGGAATTAATTTAGTTCCTTGATGTATCAATTGAAAGAAAGCATGTTGTGAATTTGTTCCAGGTTCACCCCAAATTATGGTTCCAGTTTGATAATTTACTGGTTTTCCGTCTCTACCAATACTTTTTCCGTTGCTTTCCATGATTCCTTGTTGCAGATAAGGAGCTAACTTCTGCAAATATTGGGTGTACGGAATTAAAGCTTCGCTTTCGGCACCAAAAAAGTTGTTGTACCAAATGCTTAGTAAAGCTAAAATTACCGGAATATTTTTTTCGAAAGATTCGTTTTTGAAATGTTCGTCCATTTCGTTGGCTCCTTTTAATAAACTATCAAAATTATTAAATCCAACTGCTAAACTGATAGATAAACCAACAGCACTCCATAAAGAAAAACGGCCTCCAACCCAATCCCACATTGGGAAAACGTTACCAGGATTAATTCCAAATTCAGTTACTTTTTGAATATTAGTTGAAACTGCTACGAAATGCTTTGCCACATCGTCTTGTGAAGCGGATTGTAAGAACCAACTTCTAATGGTTTCAGCATTTGATAAAGTTTCTTGTGTGGTGAATGTTTTAGAAACTACAACAAATAAAGTCGTTTCAGGATTTAATTTTTTGATCACTTCATTAACGTGATCGCCATCTACATTGGAAACAAAATGAACGTTTAAATGATTTTTATAGAATTGCAAAGCTTCTACAATCATAGCTGGACCTAAATCAGAACCACCAATTCCAATATTTACGATATCGGTAAATGGTTTTCCTGTAAATCCTTTTTTGTTACCTGAGATAACTTCGTTAGAGAAGTTTTTAATTTTATTTTTTACCGAATACACTTCTGGCATTACGTTAACGCCATCGACCAAAACATTGGCTGATTCTTTCGCACGTAAAGCGGTGTGTAAAACGGCTCTATTTTCGGTTTGATTGATTAAATCGCCTTGGAAGTAACTTGTAATCGCTTGTTTTAATTCAACTTCGTTGGCTAAATTTAATAACAAATCCAATGTTTCTTGACTTACGATGTTTTTAGAATAATCAACTAAAAAATCATTCCATTGTATGTGAAATTTCTCAGCTCTATTTGCATCAGACGCAAACAAATCTTTCATTGAAGTTGCTTGCATTTTCTCAAAGTGCAATTGTATTTGCTGCCATGCAGCTGTTTGTGACGGATTTACTTTTGGTAGTGCCATTATTCTTTAAATTTTACTGCAGTTATACTATCCAATTCTTTCTTTAAAGGAGCAATATGCGCTAAATATTTTTGTTTATGAGAATCATTCATCGGTTCGGCATTAGGCAATTTCAAACGTAAAGGATCAACTTGAACCCCGTTTTTCCAAAATCGATAACAAACATGAGGTCCTGTGGCTAAACCGGTACTTCCAACTTTACCTATCACTTGTCCTTGCGTAACACGTTGTCCATTTCGAACTAAAATCTTGGACATGTGTAAATATTGCGTTGCATACGTTGAACTATGACGAACTTTTACAAAGTTACCATTTCCGGATGTGTAGCCAGTTCGTTCCACAACTCCTGAAGCGGTAGTTTTAATTGGAGTTCCATGAGGTGCCGCGTAATCGGTTCCATTGTGCGCTTTGAAACGCATTTGCACCGGATGAAAACGTCTTCCAGAAAAACGCGATGAGATTCTGAAATAATCTAAAGGTGCTTTTAAGAACATGCTTTTTAAACCTTTTCCGTTTTCATCATAATAGTCTTCGTATTTTTGATTTTCGGATAATTTGTATGGAAACGCGAAGATTTTCTTGCCTTTATGTTCAAAATAAGAAGCTTCAATACTTTCAACTCCTACATAAATGGAATCGTCAATGTAACGTTCGTTTATAGTAACCGCAAATTTATCGCCTTTTTGAATTTTAAAGAAATCGACAGTATAAGCGTAAATATTAGCTAATTTATTAGCTAAACCAGCACTAACTCCAGCATTGCTTAAGGTTTCGGACAATGAACCTTCGATTTCAGCTGCTACTACTCTTCTCTTTAAAGTAGTGGGCTTCTTTTTATTAAAAACTGCGATTGAATCTCTGAAATCAACTACAGTAAAACTAATTCGGTCTTCAATATAAACTAAAGCCTGAAGCGTGTTAGGTTTTTTCTTGTCGAGAAACATAATATAGGGTTTTCCTGCTTTAATTCTTCTTACATTAAAGGAATCCTTCACTTTTTGTGTTACATCATGAACTCGCAAACTATCTTTTAAGGGATATTTTTCTAATAGTTTACTAAAAGTATCACCCGAACGGATCGTATCTCTAACCACTTTAAAGTCGTTAAAAGTAAATCCGAATTCTTTTATGATAGGTTCTTTTTTTACAACTGCTTTTTTAGTTTCTTCTGATTCTTCTTTTGAATTACAAGCGGTAAAAAAAGTAACAAATAAAATGGCTAATACTAAATATCTCAATGTTTTTTGTTTTATGCGTAATGCGGTTATTCTCCCCAGTTATCTAATTCTTCTTTCGTCCATAATTCAGGGAAGAATATTCTTTTTTGGTATTTTGGCAACATGTATTTTTTCCAATCGCTTCCACCTGTAGCTTCGTGATTTCCTGGAACACTTTCGATGTATTTTTTTGCTGCATTAAAGTGACCCATTACCCAAGTAATATTCACCGTTTTATCGTAATGACGCATCGCAGCAACTAATTCCGGATTTTGCTGATCGGCTTCTGGAAGTTGCTTGAATTTTCTCCACAAGTTAATGGTATTGTATTCTTCCATCCAATCTAAAAACATCTTTTTGTATTTTCTTTCGAATTCAAGAATTAAATACGATTTTTCGCCCGTGTGATAATCTTTACCAGCGGCTTGCCAATACAAATGTTCAAAAGCGTGTTCATATGGCGTTTTTCTATCAATTGTAGCTCTAAAACGATTGTCAATTAAATTGATTAAATCAGTTGAACTGAATTCAATTAAACGATATTGTGCCGATTGGAAACCGCTTGCTGGTGTTAATGTATTTCTGAATTTTAGATATTGTTCTGGTTCCATTCCATCTTTCATAATGTCGAAAGAAGTGGTTAGCATATCGAAATAACGACTAATTCTTCCTAATTTTTCAGTAAAATAAGCTGTTGACGGTTTTTCATTATGACACAATTGGTTCATTTCCCAAAGAATCATTTTGAACAACAATTCATTTACTTGGTGATACATTACAAAAACCATTTCATCTGGCAAAGTAGTGCGTTGTGTTTGAAGACTCAAAAGCGCATCCGTTTGGATATAATCCCAATATGTAATGGGTTTTGCCCAAAGTAACCCTTCTAAATGAGTAGAAGTATTTTGATTAATGGCTTCAAATTTATCGTGAAGTTGATCTAATTGTTCTTGAATTTTGGGAGTAATTTCCATTATTTTTCTACTTTAACTTTAAATGAATGTTTTAACCCTTTAAAAGCTTCTAAGTCGGCCTTTAAAGAACCCACAGCCAAACTCGCCTTTAAACGGATAGGAATTTTATTGTCATCGTCTGAAATCCAAACGGTTAAGCTCTCTTCTTCTTTAAAAACTCTCCCCGCCTGCACGTAAGGTCTGAAAACCATACATGAAACTTTTCCAAATTTAGTTTTTATATCTTCTCTACCAATAAATTTTAACTTAAACTTTGTGGTTTCATCATCAAAAAACATGTCAATAGCAATAGACTCACCCACTTTCAATTTGTCAATTTTAGGATGATTTCTCAAATAATAGAACGAAGACACAATATCTTGAACATCTTCTGGAACTGAAAATGTTTTCTCGGTTTTGTGTTTATAATCTTTGACTAAAACCGTGTTTTTCTCTTGATTAAAAAACCCTTCTTGATTTTTAGTATAGCCACCTTCATTAATTTTTCTAACAAATTGATAAGTTTTTCCAGTTTGTTTGTCAAAATAACTTTCGTAGTTATCATCAACTTTGAAGAAGAATTTAGTCATACCTACAGTCCAACCCTTTCCTACAACATGATGTACTTTTTTATTGTTTCTTACCGCTTCTTTAATTTCCAAAGAAGCATAACCCGCATTTACTAAGCCATAATGAATTCGGAGTTTAAACCATTCTCCAGTGGTGTATGCATTTTCTTGTTCTACAAATGAATTTGTGGTAACAAAAAGAATAAGTAGTAAAACAATTTTTTTCATGGTATATCATTTTTAGAAATGAAAATGCAATTTCTGTTCCAAAAATAATAAAACAAAAAAACCCAGTCAAAAATATGACTGAGTTTTTATGCTATTAACCAACCAAAAAACTATAAATTATGAAAATTTACTTGCAAAACAAGGTAAACTACCTCCCTATTTTGCGAGTGCAAATGTAAAAATGTTTTTTGAATTATTCTTAGTTAAATTTCAACTTTAACATATTTTTATCAAAAACAACACCACTACAACGTTGTAATTTAAAGATTTGTTAATAAATAATCGTTTTTATAATGTACCTCGCAATTCTTGCTCACGCTCAATTGACTCAAAAAGAGCTTTAAAGTTACCTGCACCGAATCCACGAGCCCCCATTCTTTGAATAATTTCGAAGAAAAGTGTAGGGCGATCTTCTACAGGCTTCGTGAAAATTTGCAATAAATAACCTTCATCATCAGCATCAATCATGATGCCTAATTTTTGAAGTTCGTTAATATCTTCTTTAAATTTAGACATATGATCTTTCAATCTTTCAGGAATTGCATCATAATACGCTTGAGGTGGTGTACTTAAAAATTCGATTCCTCTGGCACGCATTTGAGCAACGGTTGAAATGATATCATCGGTTGCGACTGCAATATGCTGTACACCTTCACCTTCATAAAAATCTAAATATTCTTCAATTTGAGAACGTTTTTTTCCTTCTGCTGGTTCGTTGATAGGGAATTTAATTCTTCCATTACCATTAGACATTACTTTAGACATTAAAGCAGAATATTCGGTAGTAATTTGTTTGTCGTCAAATGAAAGGAAATTTACAAATCCCATCACGTCTTCAAACCATTTTACCGCTTCGTTCATTCTGTTCCAACCTGTGTTACCCACCATATGGTCGATATATTTTAATCCAACTGGTTCTGGATTATAATCTGATTTCCATTCACTATATCCTGGTAAAAAGATTCCATTGTAATTTTTGCGTTCTACGAAAATGAAAACGGTTTCGCCATATGCTCCATAAATACCTGCACGAACTACTTCACCATTATCATCTTTTTCCACTACAGGCTCAAAATATGGTTTTGCTCCACGCTTAGTAGTTTCCGCAAATGAATGACGCGCATCTTCTACCCAAAGCGCAATCACTTTAACACCATCACCGTGTTTTTTTACGTGTTCTCCAATAGGTGAATTACTATTTAGAGCAGTAGTTAATACCAAACGGATTTTATCTTGTTTCAATACATAAGACGCTCTGTCTTTAACTCCAGTTTCTAATCCTGCATATGCCAACGATTGAAAACCAAAAGCCGTTTTGTAGAAATGAGCTGCTTGTTTTGCATTTCCAACGTATAACTCTACGTAATCTGTTCCTAATAAAGGTAAGAAGTCTTGAGCTCCTTCAAATATTTTTTCTAATCCGTATTCTACTGATTTTATTTCTTGTGCCATAATTTATATTTTAAAAGGGTGAAAAACACCTGTAAATGTTGTATTTAATTAATTTAGTCTAACCATGATTGATAATACTTTTCGTCTGCAATTTTCATTGCTTCTTCGGTCACCATTAAAGGCTTGAAGGTATCTACCATTACGGCTAACTCTAATGTTTCTTTTTTACCAATACTTCTTTCCGCTGCTCCTGGATGAGGCCCATGAGGAATTCCTGCTGGATGCAATGAAATGTGTCCTGCTTCAATATCATTTCGGCTCATAAAATCACCATCTACATAGTATAATACTTCATCGGCATCAATATTACTGTGATTGTAAGGTGCCGGAACAGATAACGGATGATAATCATAAAGTCTTGGAACAAACGAACAAATCACAAAAGCATTCGTTTCGAATGTTTGATGCACTGGTGGTGGCAAGTGAATCCTTCCTGTAATTGGTTCGAAATCGTGAATTGAAAACGCATACGGATAGTTAAAACCATCGTAACCAACCACATCAAAAGGATGCGTTGCATAAACTAATTCGAAAATTTCGTCTTTCTTTTTGATTTTGATTAAGAATTCGCCTTTTTGGTCATAGGTTTCTAATTCTTCTGGACGACGAATATCTCTTTCACAAAACGGAGAATGTTCTAACAATTGTCCGAACCAGTTTCTGTATTGTTTTGGCGTATAAACTGGCGAATGTGATTCTACAATAAACAAACGGTTATCTTCAGTATCGAAATCCATTTTGTAAATCATCCCTCTAGGAATAACTAGATAATCACCATATTTGAAATCTAAATTCCCTAACATGGTTCTTAATTTTCCGGTTCCTTTGTGAATGAAAATTACCTCATCAGAATCCGTATTTTTATAAAAATAATCGGTTGTTGATTTTCTTGGAGCTGCCAAAACAATATGACAATCGGAATTCGTAAGCACGATTTTTCTACTTTCTAAGTAATCATCTTGTGGCGCTACTTCAAAACCGCGTAATCGATACGATTGAATATTATTTGCCTTAGCAATTTTAGGCGCAACACTGTATTGTCTTTTAATTTCCTTTACTTGTGTAGGACGATGCTCGTGATACATATTTGTTGACATTCCGTCAAAACCTACTGTACCAAATAGCTGCTCATAATACAAATCCCCGTTAGGTTTACGGAATTGTATATGACGTTTATGTGGGATATTTCCCAATTTATGATATATTGGCATTGTGATTAATTTTTATAAGAAAATTAAATATATGTCTAAGAACCAATTTTGTTAGAAGATAGAAACGTATTGGTAAGAAATACCTCTCACTCAGGATTTCTCTTGATGAGGAACTTAAGATGCGCTAATAAACCGGACCATTTTTTCATCCTTACAAATATCGTAATTTTTTTTTAAAACCAAAATCCTACTGAAAACCAGGTGTGGTGATCTTTTGTTTCGGGCGACCAAGAGTGCTTTATTTCAACAGGACCTATCACGGTTTCCATGCCATAACCTATGGAATATCCAGAATACTTAGGTTCGATTAGCCAAGTATCTACATTATCGAAAATATTATCTCCAATATTAGCAAAATTAGCACTAAAATTAAGATGGTGTTTTTTAAAGATTTCATAATCTAATTTTAAATTCAGTTTCAAATAACTATCGCCACCTAAACTTAAATAATCATATCCATAAAAAGGTCTGATATTATTCACCTGTTGAAAACCATAACCTCCTAAAACAAAGTCAAAATAAGAAACACTTCTTTCTCCAAAAGCAAAACCTCCTTCTGATTGAAGTATAAATGTAGTGTTTTTAAAAAAGGGTTGGGCAAAACTAAAATCTGCCTTTGCAATTGAAAATCGCTCAAAATTATTACTATAATCTGTCGAATAAGCGTAATATTTCAGTTCGGAATTAAAATTCCATCCTGATTTTGGAAAATATTTTTTGTCAAATGAATCATATTTCATAAATCCAAAAAGCGAAAGGTAATTACTGTCCTCAATAACTGGTGATGTATTTTCAGATGTTTCGGATTCTAATCGTAGAAATTTATATTCTACACCTGCTCCTAATGAAAATTTTTGTGCGAAAATCGTTTGCATATAAGCTTGATTACTTAAGTCAAAAAAATCAACATTAATAGCATTAGCTGTTGTATTAAAAATTGGATTATCTACAATATTGCTTGTAATATTTCTGTTGAAAGTTGTTAATCTAGAATTAAAACCAAAACTCCAATAAAATCCGTTATCAATATAATAATCGAAATTGTATCGAATATTATCCCCTAGAACCAAATCAAAAGAAGCCACATCGTTTTTTGCTATGAGACGTTTTTTAGTGTAATTCAACAAAATCCCACTTTTGAACAAATCATCGTAATGCAAACCAAATTTTAAAAACGTATGTACTTCATTTTCTTTTAAGTTGATCAATAATTTATCACCCCCTTCATGTTTTTCAAACGCATAGGATATAGCGCTAAAGTTTTGTGTGGCATTTAAGTTTAAAATGCCTCGCTGCAATTGATTTACGGCGATTTTACTATTTTTTTTAAATTTTAATTTACCAATAATATAAGATCGTGTGAAATTTTCGAGCTGGTTAATTTCAATATCCGTAATTAAAATAGAATCTTGTTTGGTGATTTTTGATGAATTTCTTGAATTCAAACCACTAAATGGAGTTAATTCTTTAATAAATTCCAATGTCTTTTCCTTGCCTTTTTTTATGATTTCCTTACCCTTTTCAAAAGCTACAACTGTGAAACCTTTAATATCGGGTTTGATGTAAATATCGGTAGCTTTTTGCTTTCCTTCCATTTTTTGGATCATTGAAAAATTATTGATTTGAGCCAATACAGAAGTCACATCTTTTAACTCATTTCTTGTTCTTAAACCATCCTGAACATCGACACCAATTACAAAATCAACTTCTCTAGCTTTTAATTCTTCAATAGGATAATTATCCACAACACCGCCATCAATTAAAAGTCTTCCATTAATTTCAAATGGACTATATAATGTAGGCAACGCACCACTAGCAATCATACTTTGTGCTAAGATTCCTGAATCTAAAACTACCTTCTCACCCGTTTCTGCATCTGTTGCAATGCATAAAAACGGAACGGGTAACTGTTTAAAATCACGAACATGACTTACATGTTGTGTTAAAGAAGACAACAAATTGAAATTGTACAATCCTTTAGAAAGTCCTTTCGGCAATCCCAATTTAAACTTGTTAAATGGAAGCGTTAAAGCATAGATCTCGTCATTTCGCTTTTCGTAAAAAGATTTAGCTTCTCTTGGTGTATAATCTTGAAG
>JAHRWO010000400.1 GCA_019105125.1 Flavobacterium sp. | reverse complement strand
ATCATCTTCATCTTTGTAAACTTTTGGAACAATCAAAGTATCATTTTCTCCTTTTAATTGTTTGATTTGTTTAACAATTAAAGTATTGATTCCTGGCAAATCATCCACCCAAGTTAATTTAAAATCTTCCAAATAATCATACAAACGATCGCTTGGAGCAATTACTTCGGTATACAAATCAACGATAAAGTTTTTATCCTCTTCAAAACTACCAACAGGTTTTTGCATGTAATTTTGGTACAATTGACTTTCTTTAATCGTATCAATCAAACCTAAAATAATATCATCATTCAATTTCCAGTTATTAATATTATTATCATCTAAAGCCGTTTCTAATGCTTCCGATTCTGATAATAAAACCAAAACTTTATTGTTGATGAATTTTAAATTGGGATTGCGCTCTTCTTTAGTAGCTAAATGTTTTTTAGAAGCCAAATTGATGTATTCCTCTTCTTTCTTTTTGATTTCGATAAGTGCCGAAAGCAATAAAAGATACAAGTTTTGGGTGTTTTCGATACTTTGAAAAAGAAATTTTTCTTCTTTATCCAAATTATCAGATTGATGTTGGTGCATTGCATAAATACTTTGCATCACTTTTACTCGGATATGTCTTCTGTTTAACATACTAATTAAGAACTTTATAAAATTAAGAGAGCGAAAAAGTTTCCTCTTTCGCTCTGCAAAAATACAATTTTATTTAAAACGAATTACTTCTTTAATTCATTTTTTGCATCATCAATACGTTTTTGCGCCATTGAAAAAGCCGCTTGATGCGTAGTGATGTTGTTATCATCAGCAAATTTGAAAATCTCTAATGCTGTGTTGTAGATGTTTTCTGTTTTCTCCATTACCTGAGCATTCGTCCATTTTACTAATTCAGAATACACGTTGATAACACCACCTGCATTGATTAAGAAATCAGGTGCATATAAAATACCTTTTTCTTTTAAGATTTTTCCGTGAACTGCTTCGTTAGCTAATTGGTTGTTAGCCGCTCCAGCAATGATAGAAGCCTTGATATTGTTAATAGTAGCATCATTAATAGTTGCTCCTAAAGCACATGGTGCGTAAATATCTACATCAGCACTATATAAATCAGCACCTGTAAAAATCTTAGCTCCGTACTTCGCTCCTACTTGGTGAACTCTATCTTCGTTGATATCAGTAATAGTAACAATTGCACCACTTTCTGTTAAGTGTTGTACTAACGATTCACCAACGTGACCAATTCCTTGTACTAAAACACTTTTTCCTTCTAAATTATCAGAACCGAATTTGTATTTAGCTGCTGCTTTCATTCCCATGAAAACACCGTAAGCTGTAACAGGAGAAGGATTTCCAGAACCACCTCTTTCAACTGAAATACCCGCAACATGTTTCGTTACTTCGTTAACAGTGTCCATGTCTTTGGTTTCCATTCCTACATCTTCTGCAGTGATATATTTTCCTGATAATGAATCTACAAATTGTCCAAAACGGCGCATTAATTCAGGCGTTTTTTGAGTTTTAGCGTCACCAATGATAACCGCTTTTCCTCCACCTAAATTTAATCCCGAAATCGAGTTTTTGAAAGTCATTCCACGAGACAAACGCAAAACGTCGTTTAACGCTTCCCATTCGTTTGTATAATTCCACATTCTAGTTCCACCTAATGCAGGTCCTAAAACTGTGTTATGAATTCCAATAATTGCTTTTAATCCTGTATCTTTGTCGTGACAAAATACAACTTGTTCATGACCATCAAAAGATACCTGACCAAAAACTGGATCTACTTTATGAAGCTCATTTGCTTTTAATAATTCTGCTGTCATGCGATTTGAGTTGAGTTGAAAATTATTCAATATTTAATTACAATATTACGAATAATTTTAAAATGATTCAAAAAATTATATTTATTTTAATAATTTAGCAATGAAAAGCTAAAAAATCCGATAATCGTTCATTATCAATTGATTATCTTTTTAATGAATTTGATACATAAATGTTATCGCACTAAAGAATACTATGAAAGAATTACAATATTTAAACAAATACTTTGTCAAATATAAATATCGTTTCCTGCTTGGAATATTTATTACAATTGTAGCGCAAATCTTCTCTTTGTTCACTCCTGAGTTGATTGGAAACTCCATTAAAGTAATTGAAGACTACGTAAAAAGTCCTGATGGTAACCTACTTAGCTTTCAAAAATCATTATTTCACAACATTTTACTGATTTTAGGAACTACTATTGTTGCTGGATTTTTCACTTTCTTAATGCGTCAAACTCTAATTGTTATGTCGCGCCATGTAGAATTTGATTTGAAAAACGAAATTTTCAATCACTATCAAACCTTAACACAAAGTTTCTACAAACGCAATCGCACTGGAGATTTGATGAATCGAATTAGCGAAGATGTTGGAAAAGTCAGAATGTATGTAGGTCCAGCCGTAATGTACTCTTTAAACACCTTAATGCGTTTTACAATTGTGGTGATTTATATGTACAATATTTCACCAAAACTAACTTTATATTCGTTATTACCATTACCGCTTTTATCGTACAGTATTTTCAAAATTAGTTCGATGATTCATAAACGTAGTGGTGAATTTCAAAAAAATCTATCCACACTTTCTTCGTTTACCCAAGAAATTTTTTCTGGAATTCGAGTTATTAAAGCCTATGCGATTGAAAATAAAAAACAAGAAGATTTCACAAAACTAAGTGATGAAAGTAAAGTAAAAGCAATGGATTTAGCCAAAGTAAACTCCCTTTTTGGTCCGTTGATGATTTTGCTTATTGGATTGAGTAACTTGGTCGTAGTTTACGTTGGAGGTTCTATGTACATCAATAACGACCCCGAAATTGCAAGTATTGGAGTAATTGCCCAATTCATTTTATACATCAACATGTTGACTTGGCCGGTGGCTTCATTAGGTTGGGTTTCTTCTTTGGTTCAAGAAGCAGAAGCTTCTCAAAAACGTATTAATGAATTCCTTAAAGAAGAACCCGAAATTAAAAATACGGTTAATAACCATACATCTATTGAAGGTGCCATTAAATTTGACAAGGTTTCTTTTGAATACGAAGACACAAAAATTAAAGCGTTACACGAAATTTCGTTTGAAGTTAAAAAAGGAAAAACATTAGCTATTTTAGGAAAAACAGGTTCTGGAAAATCGACTCTTTTAACTTTAATAAGTCGTTTGTATGATACGACTTCGGGAACGGTTTTTATTGATAACAAAGACATTAAAGAACTAAATTTATTTGATTTACGTAATCAAATTAGTGTGGTGCCACAAGATGCTTTCTTATTTTCTGATAGCATTAAGAACAATATCAAATTCGGAAACGAAAATGCTACCGATGAAGAAGTCATGGAAGCCGCTAAAAAAGCAGTTGTTCATGATAATATTATGAATTTCAATCAGCAATATGAAACGGTTTTAGGCGAACGAGGGATTACATTATCAGGTGGACAAAAGCAACGTGTTTCTATTGCAAGAGCTTTAATTAAAAATGCTCCTGTACTTCTTTTAGATGATTGTTTAAGTGCTGTAGATACCGAAACCGAAGAAACCATTTTAAATAATCTTTTAGACTATTGCAAAGACAAAACTACCATAATTGTGAGTCACCGAGTTTCTTCTGCTAAAAATGCAGATTGGATCATCATTTTAGACGAAGGTAAGATTTTAGAGCAAGGAACTCATTCTCAACTATTAGACCTTAATGGTTATTATAAAGAGTTATACTTAAAACAACTTTCGGAAAAAGAAATTGACTAAAATTTTGTTTTATCCGATTTTTTTTGGATTTTTGAGACGCTATAACACTAATTAATTGAAAGTAGGATTATGAGAGAAAATGAAATGTTAGAAAAAGAAGATATTTTTTCTAAAGTATTGCGTGCAGGAAGAAGAACGTATTTCTTTGATGTAAGAGCAACAAAAGCAGACGATTACTACATTACCATTACTGAAAGTAAAAAGTTTACTGAAGAAGATGGTTCTTTTCACTTTAAAAAACACAAAATTTATTTGTACAAAGAAGATTTCGCTGCTTTCAGAGAAATTTTAGATGAAATGACAGATTTTGTTCTAGACCAAAAAGGTGAAGAAGTAATTTCAGAAAGACATCAAAAAGATTTTAAAAGAGAAACGTATGCTGAAACTACAGATGAAGTAAAATCAGCAGAAAGCTTTACTAATATTGATTTCGACGATATTTAATCTTTTGAAAGAAAATATAAATCCCAAACTCTAATTAGAATTTGGGGTTTTTTTTATCCAATACGCAATCCATTTTCAACAGGAATATCAGAAGTCAGTAAAACAATATCATTCTCATCACCTACTGAACCCAAAACCAAACATTCGCTCATAAAATCGGCAATTTGTTTTTTTGGAAAATTGACTACCGCAATAATCTGTTTTCCAATTAAAT
>JAHRWO010000041.1 GCA_019105125.1 Flavobacterium sp. | reverse complement strand
ATTTTTTTTCGATTTAGCGAATTATCAGGATTGAGAACAGATTGAGTAAACAAATTTTGAATTTTTTGTTTTACATCTTCTCGTTCCATTATTTTCTTGGCTTCTTCATCCGCAATGTACACTGGAATTCCCTTTGAAGCAATATAATTTGCTACAGTAGATTTTCCACTTCCAATACCACCTGTTAAACCAACTATTTTTGTCATATTTATTTCTTAAAAAACAACTCAGGAAATGCTTCTTGAGGTTTTTGTTTTAAAATTGAGATTCTGTAATAAGAAAGTAAAAATCCTTTCCCATAACCATAAAACTGAATTACAGTTGCCCACAATGAATATAACGCAATTTTTAGTTTTTTATTGAATAATAACGAAGTTATAAATAATAATAAAAAGTAAAATCCGTAAAGTGCAAGAAAAAATGGAAGATTAAAAAAAGTTAACAAAACCGAAAATATAAATCCTAATAGAAATAAAGTAGGAAACCAAAATGTGATTTTTTTATGTTCTGGATACCATGAATTTAAAATAGGACGTGCTTTTCCAAATTTATTGACTTGGATTTGGAATTTTTCCCAACTAATTCTTCTTTTATGAAATACGAAAGCGCTTTTTATTAACTTGGTTTTAAAACCTAAATTCCATAATCGGATAGATAAATCAGGATCTTCTCCTGGGTGGATATTTCCAAAACCATTTGAGGCTTCAAAAGCTTTTTTGGACAATCCCATGTTAAAACTTCTAGGTTGAAATTTATCGACTTTTTCACTTCCACCTCTAATTCCGCCAGTTGTTAAGAAAGAAGTCATAGTAAAGTTAATTGCTTTTTGAATATCTGAAAAAGAATCTAGCGCAGCATCGGGACCGCCGAAGCAATCTACAAATTCTTCTTTTAAACTTTGTTCCACATTGCTAAGATAATCAGGAGGAAGAATACAATCAGAGTCTAAAATTATAAAATAGTCACCTTTAGCTAGTTTCATACCGTAATTACGAGAATCTCCAGGGCCAGAATTAGGCTTAAAATAATAGACAACTTCCAGACGATTCGCGTATTTTTCAACGATATCTTTACATGGCAAACTCGACCCATCTTCTACTACGACAACTTCAAAAAGAGCGGTAGCGTTGAACTTTGTCAAACTTTCTAGCAGTTCGTCAATCTCATCTGGTCTATTATATACGGGAACTATAAATGAAAAATACATTTTCGATTTTTTTTACAAACCTACATATTTTTAAAGATAAAAAAACAATTTAAGCGATAAATAAGAAAGTTTAAAAACAAAAAAAGTCCCGAATAAATCGGGACTTTCTATTTAAAAAATTCAATTAATTATTGCTTAACAACTTTTAAAGTTTTAACTGCATCACCTAACGTAACATTAACGATGTAAGTTCCTGCACTTAATTCTGACATATCAACTTGTGTTGAAGAAGCATTAACATTTCTAGAAATTACTTCCTGACCAATCATATTGATTACTCTAATTGAAGAAATTTCAGTTGAATATGATACATTTAATACATCTTTCACTGGATTTGGATAAGCCATGAAATTGGAATTATCAAAATCAGTATTAGATAATGCTACGTCAACTAAAATATTATCAACAAATAAATAAAATTGATCTGCATCAGAATAAGCATTAAATCCAAAATAATATACACCTGATGCTGTTGGGGTAAAATCAACAAAAACATCATTTGGAGTATCATTAATAACATTAGGATAATCTGCTAAAACAGTGGTCATAGCAGATGCCAATGGAGCTGTACCATAAGCAACTTTTAATTTTTCAGGGAATAAAGCTGTACCACCATAGCTATAAGAAACTCTGTAAGTTGTACCTGCCGTCAAGTTTATACCATTAGTATAAAACCAAACATTAGCCGCATTTGAACCATTCCAACTATAACGTAAAGCCTTTGTAGTAAATCCATAGCCAGGATTGTTTTGAACAGTCCAAAGATTACCAGAACCTACATTTTGTTGAGAAGTACAAGATGGTAAGTTTGGTGTAGTTGCTGTCTCAAAATCTTGAGAATAAGGCACATTATCTGCAACACATGACGTTGTAAAGCTAAATGGACCAGACCAAGTACTGAAGCTACCAGCACCACAATTGGCTCTTACATAAAAACTATAAGTTGTATTAGAGCTTAAACCTGAAATAGACTGAGGGTTTGTTGCTCCTGAAATAGTTGGAGTTCCTGTAGGAGTAAATCCAAGAGTTCCCCATTCTATATCCCATGATGTAGCAGTACCAGATTCCGTCCAAATTAAATTTGCAGATGTCGCCGTTATATTGCCAACTGATAAATTTGTTGGAGGTAAACAAGCAGGGGCTGCTAAAATAGTAACCAAATAATCCTCTGTTTGACCATAAGTACTTGACGAAGCTCCACAAGCTTGAGTTGCTAAAATTGCACTATCATCACCACCTCTAATTCTCATTCTTACATTACCAAGAACTGCATTAGATGGAACGTTAACCACAATATTTGAAGTTCCGCTAGAACCTGCACTTGCAGTTGGAGCAAAAGATTCTGAAGGCTCAAAAGTAAAGTTATTATTGAAATCAATCCAAATTCTACTAAACTGCGTTGAATCAGACCCAAAAGTCAAAGAAACAGTGCTTGATAATCCAGCTGTCATTGTAGGAACAGCTATTGGAGTTGGTTGTTGTGATGTAAAATCTACATAATAAGGAGCATCATTTCCAGTTGAAGAATTTGACCAAGAACCAATAACTACATTAGTGATAATATCATTTGTTCCTCCATTAGTGTAAGTTGGGACACAATAGCAACCTGTAGTTACAGTTATAAAAGATTGTTCTGTACAACCCGTTGCAGATCCAAATGCATTATAAGGTACAATGGTATAATAATAAGTTGTACCTAAATTACCTATAAATGAGTAAGTTAATACATTGCCTAAATTACCACTAAAAACATTGCCAGTTCCAGGAGTTGTTCCTATAGCTATGTTGTATCCATCAGCACTTACTGCAGCATCCCATGTAATAACTGTTGCAAAATTACCGCATGTAGCATTAGGAGTTGCTACAATGTTAGTTGCACACGATGGAGCTGAAGCTGGTGTTAATCTCACATTGAAATTATCGATAAAAAAGTCAATATCAGCATTACCGTTTGCAGTTCCTTCAACAGCTCTAAAAGCAAAACGAACATCCATACCTGCATAGGCATCCAAATTAATAATATTTGAAGTTGCTGTGATCCCAGGTTGATTTGTATTATCATAGGTATACAAAACCGTCCAATGGCTGAAACCAGTTGAAACTAATACCTGAATAAAATCATCTGCTTCCCAAGCAGTGGTAGGAGCATTTGAAGTAGCGTATTGTGTAGCAGCTGCATCAAATCTTAATTCATAACCTGAAGCAGGAATCGTAACTATAGGAGAAATTAACCAATCATTTGCTCCTGTTGTCCAAATTTCATTTCTAACAGCACCTGTTGTACCATTGTTTGCAAAGCCATCAGCAACCCAACCAGAGCCAGTTGTTGATGTTGGACCAGTTACTAAATCTCCACCTGTCATATTTAACCAACAAGATGGTAAAAAAGTTGCAAATGTTTCCGTTACATCTGGAAATAAAGCATCACATGTAGTAAATGAAATTTCAGAACAACCAGTAGCTGTACCAAAAGAATTGTAAGGGTAAACAGTCACAAAGTAAGTTGTGCCAGGATCGGTTGGAACAACATATGATGTAACATTTCCAACATCAAACATGTTTAAAACATCTGTTGCACCACTCG
>JAHRWO010000293.1 GCA_019105125.1 Flavobacterium sp. | reverse complement strand
CAAACGTCTTTCAATTTCGAACGATTCTGGTGCTTTGATATCTTCTAGGTTAATTCCTCCAAAGGTTGGCGCAATATTTTTAACCGTTTCAATGAATTTATCTACGTCTTTAGTATCCACTTCGATATCAAAAACATCAATATCAGCGAAGATTTTGAACAACAAACCCTTTCCTTCCATTACAGGTTTTGAAGCTTCTGGACCAATATCTCCTAAACCTAAAACTGCGGTTCCGTTTGATATTACAGCTACTAAATTTCCTTTTGCGGTATATTTATAAACGTTGTTAACGTCTTTTTCAATTTCTAAACAAGGTTCTGCTACTCCTGGAGAATAAGCCAAAGCTAAATCTCTTTGAGTTGCATATTTTTTGGTAGGAACTACCTGAATTTTACCAGGTGTAGGTTTTGCGTGATATAATAAGGCTTCTCTACGTTTACTATCTTTATGCATGGTTTTTTATTTTACTAACTTACAAATATAAGGGTATACGTATAAAATGAGAAATTATTTTGGCATTCTTTTGAAAAAAGTTTCGAGAAATATTACAACAATAAACAGTTATTTCTTCACCAAACCCTTCACCTTTTTAAATCCCGTCATCAGCAAAACCGCTACTAATCCAAAAGCAATTCCAACGCCAAATTCAGCTAGTGTTGAAGGAATACTATGTGGAATTAAATGATGAATGTATTCGATATTATGCATGAAAATTCCTCCTGAAACTAGGATAAGCGCGATAGTTCCTAACACAGCAAGTCCTTTAATCACTAATGGTAAAGCTTTGATTAGAGTTTCTCCAAAAGAAGACATAAATCCTTTGTTATCCGATTTTCTCATTAGGTAAAAACCAGCATCATCCATTCTTACAATTAATGCTACGATTCCGTAAACTCCAACGGTTGCAATAATTGCAACGAAAGTTACACTTAGAATTTGCGTAATTAATTCATGTTGTTTTTCCATTGCCGTTCCTAAAGCGATGATGACAATTTCAAGCGATAAAATAAAATCGGTTTTAATAGCCGAACTTACTTTTGCTTTTTCCGAATTCTCATCCGTTTCTGACAATTGGCTTTCCGCAATAACTTCTTCTCCTTTTTTTGCACGATGAAAAAAGTATTCGATGATCTTTTCAACACCTTCGTAGGCTAAATAAACTCCTCCAATGATTAAAGCGGCTTTGATTGCGGGCGGATACAACCAATTCAAAACAAAAACAACTGGAAGAATAATCAATTTATTGATAAACGAACCCTTTGTAATTGCCCACAACACCGGAATTTCTCTTGAAGCTAAAAAACCCGTTGCTTTTTCGGCATTAACTGCTAAGTCGTCTCCTAAAATTCCTGCTGTTTTTTTGGTTGCTAATTTACTTGTCATTGCTACATCGTCCATCAATGCAGCGATATCGTCTAAGATTGCGAAAAATCCTGATGCCATAATTTTATTTTTTCTTTTTAATAACTCTCAAAACTACAGTAAAGTTTTGAAATTGAAAATATTTTTTGTCTGAAAAACACAATACCATTTTATTTTTTCAAGAAATTGATATTACGAAGTAAGCCTTCATATTTAGTTCGTTTCACAGCTGAATTTTTGAATACTTTCTGAAATGTATCCACCGTGATTTCCTCCCAATCAGCTTTTGAGAAGTTTAAAATATCTGGATTCGCTTGAAAAAGCGGTTCATTATGTGGTTTTGAAAATCTATTCCAAGGACAAACATCTTGGCAAACATCGCAACCAAACATCCAATCGTCAAATTTACCTTTCATTTCTTGTGGCAAATTATCTTTCAATTCAATAGTGAAATACGAAACACATTTACTTCCATCTACCACATAAGGCGCCACAATAGCTTCCGTAGGACAAGCATCTAAACAAGCGGTACAACTTCCACAATGATCAGTTGTTGGTGAATCATATTCTAATTCCAAATCGATAATCAATTCAGCAATAAAATAAAACGAACCTACTTTTTGCGTGATGAGATTGCTGTTTTTTCCAACCCAACCCAAGCCGCTTTTTGCCGCCCAAGCTTTATCCAAAACCGGTGCCGAATCCACAAAAGCTCTTCCTGAAACTTCGCCAATTTCGGATTGAATGAAATGTAATAATTCCTTCAATTTTTCCTTTATGACATGGTGATAATCTTGTCCGTAAGCGTATTTGGAAATTTTATACGAATTCTCATTTTGAATTTCGGAAGGATAATAATTCAATAATAACGAAATCACACTTTTAGCATCATCTACCAAAAGCGTTGGATTCAAACGTTTGTCAAAATGATTTTCCATGTAAATCATTTGACCGTTCATTTGGTTATTCAACCAATTTTCAAGCCTTGGAGCTTCTTGTTCCAAAAAGCCAGCTTTAGAAATACCGCATGACAAAAAGCCAAGGCGTTGGGCTTCGGCTTTTATCAACTTTGTGTATTTTTCTTTATTGTTTATCAAACTAAAATAAACCTCCTTGAATATTGTGTTTAATTTTTCCTAAATGCTTATAAGCTTTTTCAGTTACTTCTCTTCCGCGAGGTGTTCTAATAATAAAACCTTCTTGAATTAAAAAGGGCTCGTAAACTTCTTCAATGGTTTCCCCACTTTCTGAAACTGCGGTTGCTAATGTGGTTAATCCTACAGGTCCGCCTTTAAATTTATCGATAATTGTAGATAGAATTTTATTATCCATTTCATCTAATCCGTGAGCATCTACATTTAAAGCTTTTAGAGCAAATCTTGCAATTTCAATGTCGATTTTTCCATTTCCTTTGATTTGAGCAAAATCTCTAACACGACGCAATAAAGCATTGGCGATTCGTGGTGTTCCTCTACTTCTACCTGCAATTTCAATAGCCGCTTCCATCGTAATTGGCATCTTTAAAATAGATGAACTACGTTGTACAATTGTGGTTAATAATTCGGTATTGTAATATTGTAATCGACTTTGAATTCCGAAACGAGCACGCATTGGCGCAGTTAATAATCCAGAGCGAGTAGTTGCACCAACTAAAGTAAACGGATTCAAATTGATTTGAACTGTTCTTGCATTTGGACCCGATTCAATCATGATATCAATCTTAAAATCTTCCATTGCCGAATACAAATATTCTTCAACAATTGGACTTAAACGATGAATTTCGTCAATAAATAAAACATCCCTTTCTTCAAGATTCGTCAATAAACCAGCTAAATCACCAGGCTTATCTAAAACAGGACCAGAAGTGATTTTAATTCCTACTCCCAATTCGTTTGCCAAAATATTAGCCAAAGTAGTTTTTCCCAAACCTGGAGGCCCGTGAAATAAAGTATGGTCTAAAGCTTCTTTTCGCAAATTAGCCGCCTGTACAAAAACCGTCAAGTTCTCCAATACCTGATCCTGACCGGTAAAGTCATCAAAACTTAATGGGCGTAACGCTTTTTCGATATCAATATCTTGCGGAGAAAACGATTCTTTGTTTGGATTTAAATTTTCATTCATACAACAAAGATAATAAAGTTATAAAACAAAAAACCTCTCAAATTGAGAGGTTTCTATATTATATTAAGATCTTAATGATGTAATTGCTCTTCACCTTCCTTCATAGGAACAACTTGAGGAACAAAATCTTCATCATGACCTGGTTTACTATAGTCGTAAGGCCATCTGTGTACTTCAGGAATTTCTCCTGGCCAGTTTCCGTGAATATGTTCCACTGGAGTAGTCCATTCTAAAGTATTCGATTTCCATGGGTTTTGAGTTGCTTTCTTACCATAGAAGATACTATAGAAGAAGTTCCAGAAGAATACAATTTGGAAAGCAGCCCCAACGATTGCAAACATTGTGATTAATACGTTTACATCAGCTAATTCATCAAATAGTGGGAAAGCTGAATTGGTGTAGTAACGTCTTGGTAAACCAGCCATTCCGATAAAGTGCATTGGGAAGAAAACTCCGTAAGCACAGATAGCAGTCACCCAGAAGTGAACATAACCTAAGTTTTTGTTTAACATTCTTCCGAACATTTTTGGGAACCAGTGGTAAACTCCAGCAAAGAATCCGTAAAGTGCAGAAATACCCATTACTAAGTGGAAGTGAGCTACTACAAAGTATGTATCATGAACGTTAATATCTAAAGTTGAATCTCCAAGAATAATACCTGTTAAACCTCCAGTGATGAAAGTAGATACTAATCCGATAGAGAATAACATAGCAGGATTTAATTGTAAGTTACCTCTCCATAATGTAGTAATATAGTTAAATGCTTTTACTGCAGATGGAATTGCAATCAACAATGTTGTAAAAGTAAATACTGAACCTAAGAAAGGATTCATACCTGATACGAACATGTGG
>JAHRWO010000232.1 GCA_019105125.1 Flavobacterium sp. | reverse complement strand
GATGCCACCGAACCCAATGTAGCCAGCACCATTGCCAATTATACACAATCGATTATCCAAAATTATCAAAACCAAAAAAGTACGGTTCAAAAAAGTAATGGAGTTATCATACAAAGTCGCATGTTGTACAATCCAGAATTAAAAAGTGTCTTCAACTTTGTTCCTGGAGTCATGACTGTAATTTTAATGTTGGTTTCCGCAATGATGACGTCAATCTCCATTACAAGAGAAAAAGAATTGGGTACCATGGAAATCTTATTGGTTTCACCTTTAAAACCGTTTCAGGTAATTTTAGGTAAGGTGTTTCCTTATGTTTTTCTCTCGATTATCAATGCAATAGTGATTGTTTCCATGGGATATTTCATCTTTGGAATGCCCATTAACGGTAGTGTTTTCCTGTTAGCCTTCGAAAGTATTTTATTCATTATTACTGCATTGTCATTGGGTATTTTAATCTCAACAATTTCTAATACGCAACAAAGCGCCATGATGATTTCGTTGATGGGATTGATGCTTCCGGTGATTATTCTTTCAGGGTTTATCTTTCCAATCGCTTCTATGCCGTTGCCTATGCAAGTTATCAGTAACATCATCCCTGCCAAATGGTTTATCATCATTGTAAAATCCATTATGCTGAAAGGCGTAGGCTTAGAATATATTTTCAAAGAAACCTTAATTCTAGTGGGAATGACTTTGCTTTTCATCGGATTGAGCATCAAAAATTACAAAACCCGTTTGGAATAAATACATCAACCATGAAAACAATTCTATTCATCATACAAAAAGAATTCAAGCAAATTTTCAGAGATAAAAGCATGCTGCGTCTGATTTTTATACTGCCTATTCTCCAACTTTTAATTCTTTCTAATGCCGCAACTTTTGATGTAAAAAATATTCGGGTAACACTTGCAGATTATAGTAATTCTTCATCATCTCGTGCTTTGATAGAAAAATTTAAGGCAAATGCATATTTTTCGCAAGTAGAAAAGGTATCAAATACTAATGAAGGCATCGAACAATTAAACAAAGGAACAACCGATGTCGTCATCGAAATTCCAAACCAGTTTGAAAAACAATTGCAAAACGACAACACTACACAAATTCAAGTCTTAATCAATGCCATCGACGGAGCTACCGCAGGCGTTCAGAATGTATACATTACCCAAATTGTGCAATTGTTCAATCAAAACATTCAGGTAGAAAACAAACAAGTAATTAATGAGCAAATAATTCCAAACCGTATCGAAACCATTCCTTCGTTTTGGTACAATAGTACACTCAATTACAAAACGTTTATGGTGCCAGGAATTTTAGTGTTACTAGTTACGATGTTAACTTTATTTCTTTCGGCCATGAATATCGTAAGAGAAAAAGAATTGGGAACACTAGAGCAAATCAATGTTACTCCAATTAAAAAACACCAATTCATCATTGGAAAATTATTCCCTTTTTGGATATTAGGATTAATAATCTTAACTGTAGGATTACTTATTTCAAAAATCGTTTTTAATGTCCCAATGTTGGGCAACATCCTGTTAGTGTACTTTTTTACCGCGATTTATCTCTTACTAATTTTAGGCTTCGGCTTATTCATTTCTAATCATACCGAAACCCAACAACAAGCGATGTTTATCGCGTGGTTTTTCATGGTGATTTTTATTTTAATGAGCGGTTTATTCACCCCTATCGAAAGCATGCCAAAATGGGCTCAAAACGTCACATTACTAAATCCGATTCGTTATTTTGTAGAATTCATTCGCATGGTCTTGCTAAAAGGAGCAGGTCTTCAGGAAGTGTTACCAAATTTAGCCATCATAACTTTTTTCGCCTTTGCTATTAACGTATTTGCCGTTTGGAGTTACAAAAAATCAAATTAAAATTGAGTTAAATTGTAAATCGTCAGCAAAAAGTGGACTGATTTAAGTCAAAACTAAGAGAGTGTTTTCAAAATCCTTAAATTTGAATTATTATGAAAACACCCAAGAAAAAAACAGCAGAGAATTTCATCAAAGACATTCGTAGAAACACACGAAGAATCTTTAGTTCTGAACAGAAAATCCAAATTGTTATGGAAGCCTTACGAGCTGAAATGTCAGTTGCAGAATTGTGTCGTAAGTATTCCATCAATGAATCTCAGTTTTACAAATGGAACAAAGAGTTTTTAGAAGCAGACGAGGCTGATGCATGGTTGATAGCTTTTGCAATGACTTATGGTAATCAAATTGTTACACATGAAGTAAGTAAGCCAAATAGTAAAAGTAGAGTTATGGTACCTGATGCAGCAAATCCTTTTAATATTATTTGTATTAAAACTGTAGATTTGTTTAGAGCGCTTGGAGTTAAAATTTAATAATATCTCAGTTGACTCTAAAGCAAAGTTTTTCTTAGTTTGTCCTTTTACGTTCGTTTAATTAGTAATGAAATGCTATAATGAATTAGGTATAAAAACAAATAAAATAATATGAATCTTTTCAACAAACTATTCGGCAAAAAAGAACCCGAGTTTACACCTGATAACACAGTTTTACTGCAATTAATACAAGCATATCATCAACATCCTAGCTCAGAAAGTTATAGTAAAGTAATGGAGGAATTGTATGGTTCTCGAGCTTTTTTAGTGGTTCCTACTGATGGCGAACAATCAAAGTCGGATGAATGGAAGACACTTGAAAAGGGGACTTCGGTTGCTTTTACAACTGTTTTTGATGTAGAAGGCATGTTGGTTTTTGGTGTGTTTACTTCGGAAAATACTTTGAGTAAATGGACAGATAGGGAAACGGCTTTTATGGCTATGCCTGCTCGTGCTGTGTTGGATTTGGCTGAAACGCACAGCTTTGGTCGTGTTGTAATTGATAGTGATCAAGAGACCATGTTTGTGTTGGAACGCAACAGAGAAAATATTTCTACTACTACGATACAGGAAGAAACACAAGTGCAAGTTGGGTTTCCGCAACATCCCATTGATGGGGCTAATAAGAGTCAATTGCTAGCCGCTTTTAGTAAGAATAGCAATA
>JAHRWO010000230.1 GCA_019105125.1 Flavobacterium sp. | reverse complement strand
TTGAAAGTGAGATGTATGAAGGGATTTCTTCGAAAAAAATCTACAAGCGTGCTTATCAATTACTGAAAAATATTTCCAATGTTCATGCAGCACGCTACAATCTGAGATCAGCTTTGTTAGGACTTGGTCCAGCTGGATTTTTCTTCGAAAAGTTTATGGCGAAAGTGATGCAAGAACAGAATTATAAAACAAAAGTTAGTGTTACGCTCAATGGTAAATGTATTTCACATGAAATTGATATTTTACTTCTCAAAAACGATTTGGTTTCCATGATTGAATGTAAATTTCACTCAGGTCAAGATGCAAAAAGTGATGTAAAAGTGCCGATGTATATTCTATCTCGATTTAATGATGTGAAAGACAGAAAATACGATTTGTTTTCGGCTAAGCGAAATATTTCAAAATGTATCATTGTTACTAACAATAAATTTACGACTGATGCCATTCAATTTGGAGAATGTTCGGGTTTGGATATGTTGAGTTGGGATTATCCACAAAAAAATGGCATCAAAGAATTGGTCGATAGATATCGTGTTTATCCTGTAACTTGTTTAACGACTTTGACTAAAGCAGAAAAAGACCAATTACTTATTTTAGATTGTATTACTATAAAAGATTTAATTCTGCATCCTGATTATTTGAAAACCATTGAGTTAAGTCACAATCGAATTAAAAACGTACTGAAAGAAGCCAATCAATTAACCAATTAAAAGCAAAATCATGAAAATTCATTTTTTAGGCGGTGCCGGAACTGTAACAGGTTCCAAAACGTTAATCGAACATAATAATCTTCGAATTTTAATTGATTGCGGAATGTTCCAAGGTATCAAATCGTTGCGCGTATTAAATCGTGAACCGCTTTCTATTTTACCTGAAACCATAGATTTTGTAATTCTTACTCACGGACATTTAGATCATTGTGGTTGGTTGCCAAAATTGGTAAATGAGGGTTTTAATGGAAAAATTTTCTGTACTCGACCTACGAAAGAAATTTCGCGATTGATTTTATACGATAGTGCCAAAATTCAGGAAGAAGAAGCTAAAAGAGCCAATGAAGAACATTTCTCAAAACACGATCCAGCCGAACCTTTATACACAGAATCAGAAGTAGATGCTGTAATTCCTAAGTTCAGAGTAGTCGATAAAGATTTGGATGTGAAATTGGATGATGATATTTCGTTCAAATTCTTTTATGCAAGTCATATTTTAGGCGCTTGTTCGATTGAATTAACTATCGATGGAAAAGTTTTGGTTTTTTCTGGAGATATAGGTCAAGATGATGATGTACTGATGTTTCCACCTCAAAAACCTAAAAAAGCAGATTATGTTTTCTTAGAAAGTACCTACGGAAATCGTCTTCATCCACAAACCGATGCTTTATTTGAATTGGAAATTATTATAAACAATACTTTTAACAAAGGTGGAACTGTTATAATTCCAAGTTTTGCAGTGGAACGTGTACAAACCATGATGTACTTGATTTGGCAATTGAAAAAAGAAGAACGTATTCCAGATATGCCATATATCATAGATACACCAATGGGAATTAGCGTTTTAGATGTTTTTCAAGACAATCGTACTTGGCACAAACTTTCTTTTGAAGATTGCGACGAAATGTGTAAAGTTTTTACTTTAATATCGGATTATAAAGACAGCATGAATGCTGTTTACGACAAGCAACCAAAAGTGGTCATTGCGGCTAGCGGAATGATTACAGGCGGAAGAGTTTTGTCTTATTTGGAACGATTAATTGATAAACCAGAAACTACGGTAACATTGGTAGGTTATCAAGCAGAAGGAACTCGAGGAAGAAAATTATTGGAAGGTGCTCAAGAAATCAAAATTTACGGGAATTATTATCCAGTTGTCGCAAATATTCTTTTAATTGAGAGTCTATCGGCACACGGCGATCAAAAAGATTTATTGAATTGGTTGTCGGAATTAGAAACCAAACCACAAAAAGTATTTCTAGTTCACGGCGAAAACGAAGCTGCGGATGAATTGAGATTAAAGGTACAAGAACAATATGGTTATGATGCTCACGTGCCATTTTTAGGGCAAGTCATTGAAATTTAGAATAAAATTAACGCAAATTAAAATTCAATTTGCTACTTTTGTTGCGATGAATTTCAGAAAACACATAAGTATTGTATTAGCTTCCTTAGTATTGCTTGCCAATTTAGGGTTAAGTTTTGCAGTGCATTACTGTAATGATGAAATTGCATCAGTTTCTTTTCAATATCAAGAAGATGAACCTTGTGTTGAGGATGTAAAATCTTGTTGTGCAAAGGAAGATTCTCACGATTCTTGTTGTTCCAACAAACTAATCAAAGTAGAAAAAAAGACCGATGATATATTGGTTAAAACCCTTCAATTAGATTTAGAACCAACTGTTTTTGCTGCTGATTGGAAACCAAATTTCGTTGCATTTGAATCAGAAAATATCGTTTCAAACGAAGTGGATTTTTATTGCGATTCTCACGCGCCGCCACTCTATAAACTCTACTGTCAATTGATTTTTTACGCATAATTTATTGTTTTTTTCTGTAAATCAAAGAATTAATAACAATAAATAATCTTATTATGTTTAAAAATATAGCGTTTTTGCTATTCTTTGTTTCTCAATTTATTTATTCTCAAGAAACGATAAAAGGAACAGTAAAAGACGAAAATAATCAACCTTTATTAGGTGCTAATGTGTTTT